>NZ_JBFWFX010000012.1:0-79034 GCF_050286925.1 Caloranaerobacter longqiensis | reverse complement strand
GAAAATTCCCCCACCTCAAGGAAAAGTGTTATTATTTTAATTCCAGTAGAATTTACATGGAGAAGCAGGTATGGTAGCCTATTGAAGTTGGCTAAGCCTTTTGTTTACTAGTTTGCCGGCAAGGCATATATACCATACCTGTAGAAACTCCATGTTAATTTACTGATAATAGGCTCTATATTTGTTATTTACTTGATTAAAATTTCCAACTGTAAAGCACAACAAGTTTCTACTTGCTTTCCATTCTCCTAATATAAACAAATTATACTATGCATTTTTAATATCTTCTAACAATTCCTTTTCTGAATCAAAATTAAATATACAGATCTTCTGTTCCCCTAAATATTTAATAAAATCTGTCTCATTCATTTCTGCTAATTTCGCACATTGACCTAATGATAATTTTTTATTTTTATAACATTCTACTGCTAATGCTTTCTTTATTTCATATGTTGTTTTATCTTTTTTACCAGCCGATCGTTCCCATTGTTTAAATAAATTTACCAAAGTTTCAAATTCTTTATTCCCTTTTTTATATTTTTCAATTTCTTTAGATAATTCTTGTATAAAGTCTGGTACAGCAGTAACTCTTTCAGAGTTTTGTTTCATTTCAATCATCCTTGTCCTCTTATATACTTTCTTCTTATATTCATATTCCTATTATAAATATCTCAAGACATGTATCTCTCATTCTTATTATGATATACAATTATCTCTTCATTAATATCAACAATTTAATATTCTTTTACTTTAAACTACTCATATATCTCCAATTTCGACTCTTTGTCCCTTTGTTTTGATGAATAAATTCCTTTTTAAAATTAAATTTTATATCCAATACTGTGTACCCAATAACAATTTTATTAGTTTTAACTGCTCATAAACAATTTCTTTTGAAAAAGAATCATCTTTTTCACTTTTAAAATCTAAAGCCCAAAGTTCCCAAGAAAATGCACTTAAACGAGGATACTTATCCTTATTTTATTTATCTCATAAACTAAGTTATTCACTTCTTTATATAAAGCATCTTCTTCTTTTAGTTTTTGTATTTTTCTACATCTGCTAAAATTAATAAAGGCCTTGTAATTCTTAATCTAAATTCATTGAAATTTCCTGCTTTATTTATCTTTAAATAATTTTTTTAAGTTTTGACAATACAATCTATACATGTATAAACATCTCCCTACTTTTTTTAAGTTCCTCTCGAATGTTATTTTTTTCTTTATTACTCAAAAAACATTATTTTAGTACAAATAAAATATTACTAATTTTTATATTTAAAATGAATTTATTTCAAAAATCGTTTTTATTGTAAGCATTTTGCTATACCAAACAAATTTAAATTATATTATCTTATTTTAATTTTATTTCGACTATTCCCTTTGATTTGCTCTAATGCATTGAATTTTTCAAATTTATTCTGCAAATCATCTGTAAACATATTAACATACTCTTTCACAATATCTAATGACTTATGATTAAGGATTTTCTGTAGTCTAAATATATCTCCTCCTGCTAATATCCATTTTTTCGCAAAAGTATACCTAAACAAATGTATAGATGTTTTCATAACACCTCTTTTTTGATTATATTTTCTTATTGCTGTTGAAAGTGCATTAGTAGTTAATTTTTGTCCATAAATATTACAAAATAAATAATCATCTGGTTCTCCTCTTCTAATTTGAATATATTCTAATAGAATTCTTTCTAAAGTCTTTGAAAGAGGAATAACTTGTTGCCTTCTATTTTTACTTTTTTCAATTTTTATTAATCCATTTTCAAAATCTATATCTTTAATTTTTAAGTTTACTACTGTTGACAGTCTATTCCCAGTACCTAATAAATAATTTATAACAACCCAATTTCTATACTCTGCAAAACTACAATTATTCATATTTGGCTTTTTTAACAAGAATTCCAATTCTTTATCAGAATATGTTTCTTTAATCTTTTTTTCGGATCTAATTAATTTAATCTTAAATTCATCTAAATAACCTAATTTCATAAAATAATATAAAATTACTCGTAGGCCTCGTAAACGAGTATTTATTGATATCGAATTACAGTTTGTCTGATTCTGTAGATATATTATATATAATCATATATTACTTCTTGTGAAATAGCTTCAATTCTATTATCACTAGGAAAAAATTCAGTAAACACTCTATAACTCTCTTCGTAGTAATCTAGTGTTGCTTCTGACAAATTTTCAACTCTGCAATATTTATAAAATTCTCTAAATCCCTCTTCCAAAGTCTTTTTTCTGCTTTCTTCATTTTTGGACATTTTTATTCTCACTACTACCCCCCTTTCTGCAATCTTTCTATTTAAAAATCAAAAAAAATCAGTCCATCTGATTAGTAATTTTACCTTAAAAATCAGATGGACTGATTTAAATATTAAAATCAAAAGAAACCTGATTTTATCAGGTTTCTACCACTTCTGGTGCGCCCTGAGGGACTCGAACCCCCAACCAACTGATTCGAAGTCAGCGACTCTATCCAATTGAGCTAAGGGCGCAAGAAGACAGTTTTAAATTTTAAATGTTAAATGCTAAATATTAAATTATTATTAACAAATAATATTTTACAAAAAATTAGGTAACATTACAATAATATATTAACCACATTTTTGCAATATATTATAAAAGTTTACCTTATGCTAAGAATAAAATCTTCGATTTAAATAAATTGAAGTTTCAATAAAATCAACATTAAATCTTTTTTCTACTCAAAAAATGAAAAAAGTTGGCTTTTTAGCCAACTTTCGTCATGGAGCGGAAGACGGGACTCGAACCCGCGACCCTCGCCTTGGCAAGGCGATGCTCTACCACTGAGCCACTTCCGCATGGTGCGGGTGGAGGGACTCGAACCCCCACGCCGAAGGCACTAGATCCTAAGTCTAGCGCGTCTGCCAATTCCGCCACACCCGCAAGATGGTGACCCATCCGCGACTCGAACGCGGGACACCCTGATTAAAAGTCAGGTGCTCTACCGACTGAGCTAATGGGTCGAGATGATGGGGTGGATAATGGGATTCGAACCCATGGCCTCCAGAGCCACAATCTGGCGCTCTAACCAACTGAGCTATACCCACCATAAATTTTTGGTGCACCTGGGAGGATTCGAACCCCCGACACGCGGATTAGAAGTCCGCTGCTCTATCCTACTGAGCTACAGGTGCATGTCTTTCTGGAGCGGGTGAAGGGAATCGAACCCTCGCGACTGGCTTGGAAGGCCAGGGCTCTACCACTGAGCTACACCCGCATTTCATCGGCTGACAATATAGAATTATACTACTGCCTTAACTGTTTGTCAATAGATTTTAAAAAAATTTTTTATGAAATTTTATAAATTAAACTTACATAATATTGGTTTAACTTCATCATCTATATCTAAAATCCCATAACTTCTTTTGCTACCACCTCTGGGTTGTGTTGGACTACCTGGATTAAAGAACAAAACTCCATCATGTTTAAGTAACACTGGGACATGACTATGACCAAATAAAGCTATATCTACCCCTAGTTCTTTACTTCTATAATATAGATTATTAATACCAAATTTAACATTATATCTATGCCCGTGAGTTAGCAATATTTTCTTTCCTTTAACTTGTATTATTTCCTCCTCTTTCGTATTGTAATCATAAAAGTCACAATTACCTCTTACATTTATTATATCTACTTTTAGCATTTCTCTCAGTTTATCTACGTCTTTAGAGTAATCACCTAAATGTATTAGTAAATCTATATTTTCTATTTTATTTATTTCTCTTAGTATAGAATTTATATTACCATGAGTATCACTTAATACAATTAGTTTCATTTCAATCATCCCTTTAGTATATTCTCTAATTCTACACGTAATTTTTTTAATGCATTAGCCCTATGACTTATTTTATTTTTTATATCTTCACCTAATTCAGCAAATGTCTTATCATAACCATCTACTATAAATAGCGGATCATAACCAAATCCCTCATTACCTCTAGGAGCTAAAGCTATTTTCCCTAAGCATTCTCCTTCCACAGTTTTATAGCTCTTATCTTCCATTACAATAGCTATAACTGTTTTGAATTTAGCAGTTCTATCTTCAAGTTTTACTCCCTCTAACTCTTTTAACAGTTTTCTGTTATTATCCTCATAAGTAGCATTTTCTCCAGCATATCTTGAAGAATATATACCTGGTCTACCATCGAGCTTATCAACAAATAGCCCTGTATCATCTGCAATAACAATTCCATCAACTCTTTCTGATACTTCCATTGCTTTTTTTATAGCGTTCTCTTCTAAAGTCTTTCCATCTTCTATAACATCTAGCTCTTTTAATCCAACTTCATCTTTTGATAATATTTCTAAAGGTAATCCCTTTAGTATTTTTTTTATTTCATCTATCTTATGCACATTACCACTAGCTACTATTAATCTAGTTTTGTTCATCTTTAACTTCCCCTTCTTGTTTTTCTTTTCCCACTAACTCCGCTATTTCACCAAGAACTTCTTTCTGAATATTTATTAGTTCTCTATTACCCTTCTCTGCTAATCTAAATAATTCATTTAAATCTTCTCTACTAAATGGTGATTCTTCACCGGTTCCTTGAATTTCTACAAATTCACCTTTATCTGTCATTACAATATTCATATCAACTTTAGCATTAGAATCCTCTACATAGCATAAATCTAAAAGTCTATTTCCTTCAACTATACCTACGCTTACTGCTGAAAGAAAATATTTAACTGGTAAATAGCTAATCTCCCCACTCTTATATAATTTATATAACGCATCAACTAATGCTACAAAAGCTCCAGTTATAGATGCCGTTCTTGTACCACCGTCAGCTTGTATAACATCGCAGTCTATCCAAACAGTTCTCTCCCCTAAATCTTCTAATTTCACAACTGACCTTAATACCCTTCCAATAAGTCTTTGGATTTCTTGAGACCTTCCTTCTAGCTTACCTTTAACTGATTCTCTAACCTTTCTTGTCTCTGTAGAACCAGGTAACATTGAATATTCTGCTGTAACCCAACCTGTCCCTGTTCCTTTTAAAAATGGTGGTACTCTATCGTCTATCATAGCAGTACATATAACTTTAGTATCCCCCATTTCTATCAAAACTGACCCTTGAGGATGCTTTAAGAAATTCCTAGTAATCTTAACTTTTCTTAACTCATCTCTCTTTCTGCCATCTACTCTCACCATCTCTATCTCTCCTATCTATTTTTTTCCATAATCATATTGTTTCCATATATAACTTTATAATAACAAAATCTTTAATTTAAATAAACTATACTACAAGGTAGATTTTGCCCATTCCATAAACGGAAATTATATTGTTAATTATTTACTATCGTTTAATATAGTATATAATTTCCTATAGATTATAACAAATCTTATCAATTTTTGCCATACAATTTAATATGTTTGTCTATTAGTCAGCAAAAAAATAACTACCAGAGAACTGGTAGTTTAATACTCATTAGCAAATACAGGTAAAGTTTCTGGCTGCTCTACTTTAATTCCTGCTTCTTCTAAAGTTTTGCCATCAAATAAAATTTCTACACCAATTATATCTTCAAATTCACCTAAAGTTAATCCAATATTCTTAGCCATCTTCTCAAATGCTGCTTGGTCTTTCAATTCTGCATCATTTTCATCATATATATCTACATAAGCTATACCTTCTTTTATTTCTACACCTTGAAGCTTAACTCCTTCAGGTATATCACTATATAAAGCAGTATCTACAGGAGGGCCGTCAAAAAGCTTTTGAAGTGCTGTTAAAATATTAGCTTGTGGTACAGAAATAGGTACTGTTACAGGCACATAATATTCATACTCACCATTAGCAGTATTCTTAAAATAAACTACTACTTTTGACTTACCTTTAGATGCTGTATCAATAAGATTAATATCTTTTCTTACTAAAGGCTTTCCTATTTTAGTTCCAAATTTTAAACTGTCTATTATTTTACCTTCAATCATAAATTGTACTTTATTTATAGTAGGAAATTCAGTTAATGTATATACAATACCTCTCACAAGATTTCGTTCTTCAGTTTTAGAATTGTAATTCATTATTTCTTTAGAAAAATCTACTTTACATAAACCAGTTTCTTTGTCTATTGACATACCTCTAATTTGAGTGCCTGTTGGAATAATTGGCTCTAAACCAATTGCCCCTATATCTTCTCTTAAAGCTACACTGTCTATCATATTTCTCAATGCTGCTTTAGCAATCCCTTCTTCCCAAGGTATTTGTCTCTTTATTGGAACCAAGTATCCACTTTGATCTTGAAAATATAGAACAGTATCTCTTAATTCTGCTTCACTTGATACTTCTAAGTTATCTTCATCACTTCTAACTATATCAACATCTGTTTCTTCTTCATCAGTAAACAAGTTTTTCATAACATCAATTGCTTTACATCCATAAATACTTACACTTAAAGCTAAAATTAAAATTATTACTACGACTTTTTTCATAGACATAAATAACTCCCCCTTTGCCATTCTTATTAATATATATTACTGACAAAGAGGGAGTATGATTATTTCGTTTCAAAATATCTGATAATTCCATTAACTATACCCTGAATAGCTTTATTCTTATATTCCTCTGTAATTATTTTTTTCTCCTCATTAGGATTAGTTACAAATCCTAACTCTAATAATGCTGCTACCATCTTTGTTTCTCTTACAACTACAAGTTTAGGTCTTCTCTTGATTCCTCTATCTACTGCACCAGTAGCCTTTAACACTTCTTCATGTATCGTTTCTGCAAAAGGGTAATTATCTTCGTTTTTTACATCACTTAAATATGCAGGACAGTACAAAGTTTGTATACCAGATATATCTTTATCATCATGTGCATTAAAGTGTATACTTATAAATGCATCCCCATTACTTTGGTTAGCTTTTTCTGCTCTATCATACAAATCGATATATTCGTCTTTATCTCTTATCAGCAAGGTTTTAAAACCCAATTTCTTCAGCTTTTTCTCTAGACTTAAAGCATAATCTAATGCTATATCTTTTTCTTTCATCTTAGTTATAGGACCAATAGTTCCAGGGTCTTTACCTCCATGCCCTGCATCAATCACTATTAATTTATCATTATATCTCTTAATTTTATCATTAAACTTTATCTTAATTTCATCATCTTTAGCTGATGATAATATATCGTAAAGAATATCTTTTTTAAATTTCACAAATACTTTGTTATAGTCACCTATATTTTCAACCTTAATATAGTCTGTCAACTCATCATTAAGCTCAATTATACCGTTTTCTAAATCAGCATACTTTCTGGAAAATTTTATTTCCATCATTCTGCTATCTTCATCATATTTTACATAGTATTTCATCCTTTTGTTAGCTTTGATTTGCAGTAATCTGCTTTCATCATCTAATTTCTCAAAGCTTACATTTTTCAACCCATCATCATCAAGAAACAAAATTATTTTATCATTCTCTACTTCAGTAGTTAAATGGGGCTTTATGTCCTTTTCTTTTAAGTCTAAAACTACTCTAACTATTTTGTCGTGTTCATTATATAGTGAATCAGGTTTGAATTGTGACGTTCTAATACCTTTAATAAATTCAGTTTCTATTTCAAATTTATAATTATTCATTTCTAACAGCGAATCTAAAAGATCTATAACTATTCTATCAGGCTCATAAAGCCTAAGTATATTGTAATCTGGTATACTTGTATTATATATTACAATTCCTTTTCTACTTCCTATTGTTTCTAACTTTATATCATTTACCTTATTTACAAAATCAATTTCAATTTGTTTGTTATCCTTAGACCTGTTAACATTGTAATTAATAAATTTATCCAATTCTATAACTATTCTTGTTATATCAGGATCTATTGAAAATTGAGAAGCTCTAATCTTTTTTATAGGATATTTATTTATATCTATCTCTAAAATTCCTCTTGAGTCAAGCAGTTCTTTATTTTCTATATTTAAAGTACTTCTAGGTATATCAATTACTAATCTATATGGATCTTCTAAAAACATATCTTTATATGAAACTAATCCAGTAGTTTCTATTTTAATCTTAGGCAATCTGCCTTCATTTTCTGTTATACTTATATTTGTTACATCTTGTTTTTTATAATCTATTGTTCCAGTCCAAGTTTCCGGTATCCATCCAACATCAAATCCAAGAGTTTCTGATACAAATCTTAATGGTACCATTGTTCTGTCATTAATAAGTTTTGCTGGTACATTATAAGGAAGTTTTGTAACCTCTCCATTAATAATCACATCCGAACTGTTTATTTTTAATATTATCTCTTTTTCTTGAGTTTTTATAGTAGCTTCATATTTTTCCTGATTCCAACTGATATCGGCATTTAAGTAGTTTGCAACAAATCTGACTGGAACCAAAGTTCTTGAATTATATAAAATAGGCGGGACATCAGATTGGATTGGTTCACCATTAATAAGGA
The DNA here is from genome assembly GCF_050286925.1 of Caloranaerobacter longqiensis. Taxonomy (NCBI): domain Bacteria; kingdom Bacillati; phylum Bacillota; class Tissierellia; order Tissierellales; family Thermohalobacteraceae; genus Caloranaerobacter; species Caloranaerobacter longqiensis. The sequence goes on along the minus strand of NZ_JBFWFX010000012.1, from coordinate 70,568 downwards.
TATTTATCTTTTTCACTTTAATAACCTTTCCGTCAACTGTTACGTCTACTAACTCCGGTCCTTGCTTAGCATAGGATGCTGGAATTAACAGAAAAAACATGAGCATAATAAGTATTGCTGTAATTAGCCTATTCATCATTTGTCCCCCTTGTTCATTAAATACATTCTACAAAAAATTATCCGACAAAATCCGACTTCTTTCTCGTTTAATTTTATTTATACCATTACAAATACCTTATGTCAACAGAACTTGCTATATTGTAATAATATTTTAATATTAAGAAAAATAAGGTATGGTTTGTAAAAATAACCATACCTTAAACTTGTTGACAAAGTCATATTTATCAATGAATTGAAAAATAACGCTCATAGACAAATCTTTAGAGAAAACTAATATTCATAATTTTGAAAAATCCTAACGCACCTAATCAAGACCTCCTGTCTTGTAGGATGCTGGCTTAGCGTCCTGCTAAGCCTACGGATTTTTCTAAAATTATTCATCAAGTTTTCTTTGCTAAAGCTTTGCAATTATTCGCTTTTATTTTTCAATCATTATATTTCTATTTTGTCCACAGTCTGAAGATATAGTTTATAACCATACCTTATCTATACAACTTTATATAACTCATCACTTCCAGGTGGAAGTATTTCTTTAACGCTGCCTTCATCTTCTATTAATATACCCTTTTCTATAATTTCTCCAATTAAACTTACATTAATGTTGTTATTGGTAAGCTCTGACATTATTGCATCTGTCTTTTCTTTAGGTGATATTATAAGCATACTCCCGCTAGATATAAGCTTAAGTGGGTCAATGTTAAGTAACTTACATATAGACTTAGTTTCATTAGTCAAAGGTATCTTTTCCTTAAACACTTTTACTCCTTTTGATATCGCATTTGCCATTTCCCATATCGCTCCAAGCACACCACCTTCAGTTACATCATGCATATATAAAGCTCCTTTTTTACTTGCCAGAAGCCCTTCCTTTACAACACTTATCATTTCCATATATTCTTTAGCTTTTTCTATCATTTCATGGCTTAACTTATCTTTTAATTTATTCTCTAATTCATATGCTATTATTGCCGTACCTTCTAATCCTGCATACTTTGTTAATAAAATCTTATCACCTATTTTGATAGAATCTTTACTTACAAAACACTCTCTAGCTTGTCTACCTATTACTGTTGTAGATACAACTATTTTATTTACTGCACTCGAAATCTCTGTATGCCCACCAATTATTTCTACATTTAATTTTTCTGCAACTGAACCCGCTTCTCTCATAATTAATTCTATATCCTCTTTTTCTGTACCTTCAGGAGCTAATATAGTCATTAGTAAACCTACTGGCTCTGCTCCATTTGATGCTACATCATTACATGAAATATGTACTGCTAACTTACCCAGATTTTTGCTCGCTCCTGTTATTGGATCTGTTGATACTACACATAAATCATCTCCTAAATTAAGTACTGCACAATCTTCCCCAATACCTGCCCTTGTAACAACCTCATCTCTTTTATATTTTATATTTGAAAACACAATACTCTTTAATAAATCATTAGGTAACTTTCCAATTTCCATCACTTTGTCCGCTCCTTTTAAAATATTCATTCCATTCTTCTACACTCATAATCTTATGGTCTGATATAATAGAAATAATTTCTATATCCTCAGGCTCAATATTATGAAATATCAATACCTCGGCATCATAGCCAGTAGTCTTATCTTTTCTCATTTTCAGATTTTCTACAAAACTTAAAGATGTGTCCCAATAATCTTTTATTAACTTTTTACCTCTATTTTCTAAAAATAGTTTTGCATAATGGAAATCTGGAACATCTTTGAGTATAAAAGACTCATATACAGAGTTAGCTAAGTTTTCATTTGCTATCCAACATCTATCCTGATTTATTTTTATTCCCAATAGAGCTGTATGAGAATGCCAGCAATGATTTTCATCAAAATTCAAGCTTGCAAAAATAGCTTTTTGTCTCTCTACCCATTGTGGTAGTCTATCTGGTTTAAGTTCGTCCATAAACTTATGAAATTCTAAATATTTAGTTATATAAGTTGTCTTATCATCATATTTAATCCCTTTACTAAGTATTCTTTTTAAATCTGTAATAGGTACTACATGATAGACTAATTCTGTATCTGTATAGTCCGGAAATAACATTTATCTATCTCCTTTTTTATACTATTATCTATACATTTGCACAATAAAATTCATAAAATTTAATGGAAATATTCATAGTTCATTATTCAATATTTGCTTTTCCAAAAACCAAATAATTATTGCACTTGCAAATACTAATATAACATATAATAAAAATAATTTAAATAAGCATGAAAATTAAGGGGAAAACTATATTAAGATTAAAAATATTCAGGAGGTGATATGAATAACTATTAATTGCTTAGAAAACTGTTTATATCAAATTGATGGAATATGTACATTAACTCATATAACAACATACTCGGGCAATTCGAAAAGTAACTGCCCTTACTTTAAAAATAAAGATAGATTAAACAAAAAAACGAAGAATGACGGCTAAGCCGCCATTCTTTATATCTTAGTGTTCTAATACATATGCCCACTTGTATTCAGTACTAACACCAACTGGGAATCTTGCTACACCTTTAACATATGGTTTTTGCAAGAAGTTTCTTGCCGCGAAATAAGTTGGTGCTATAGGCATTTCTTCCATTAATAACCTTTCAGCTTCTAACATGTATTCCATTCTCTCATCGCCAGTACTATTATTAGCTTTTTCAATTAACTCATCGTACTTAGCGTTGCTCCAGAATGCATCGTTGTTACCACCATCAGTTACCCACATATCCATGAAAGTCATTGGGTCATTGTAGTCAGCACCCCAACCAGCACCAACTATAGTATAATCCGCTTGATCCATTTTTTGTAGACGGATCTTGAATGATACTGATTCGATAGGTACTTCAATACCTAAGTTGTTTTTCCACATTTGTTGTAATGCCTGAGCTAGTTTTCTAGCTACATCACTATCTCCAGTTAGATAACTAACATGCTTAGCTAGCTCTTCCTTAGTAGCTCCAACTTCTTTTAATCCTTCTTCTAATAACTTGTTAGCTTCATCTATAGCTGCCTGTCCTTTAGTACCAACATCATAGATTAAATCTCCATTTTGCTTTCTAAATTCTCCACCAGCTTTTCCTGGGATTCCACCAGGTACGAAACCGTAAGCTGGAATTGAACCATTAGCAAGAACCCCATTTACATAAGCATCTCTGTTTATAGCTAATGAGAATGCCTTTCTTATTTTCTTATTGCTGAAGAATTTGTCTTTGCAGTTGAACTCTAAGTAGAATGTAGTAGCATCTGCCATTCTAACAAATTCTGGTGAATCTTTATGGTTATCTAAGAATTCAGCAGGTACTCCAGTTATATCTAATTCTCCAGTTTCATATAAGTTGATTGGAGTATTAGTATCGTTAATCATATCGCATTCGATTCTTTCAAGTTTAACACTATCAGCATCCCAGTAATTTGGGTTCTTTTCAAGAATTATTTTTTGTTCATGATCCCATTTAGTTATCACAAATGGTCCACTGAATACCATCTTGTCAGCATCTGCTGCATACTCATCTCCCCACTTCTCTACTGCAGCTTTTTTAGCTGGTAAATAAGTGATGAAAGAAGTTAAACTTAAGAAATATGGCATTGGTCTTTCTAATTCTACTTGTAGAGTCTTTTCATCAAGAGCTTTAACTCCTACTTCGTTAGGATCAGTTATCTCTCCTGTATTGAATGCATATGCATTCTTAATTCCGTAGAATTGGTATGCATATGATGAAGCAGTTTTTGGATCGATAGCTCTCTTCCAAGCATATTCAAAATCGTAAGCAGTTATTGGGTCTCCATCTGACCATTTAGCATCTCTTAATTTGAAAGTATAAGTTTTACCATCATCACTTATAGTCCAGCTCTCAGCTAAACCTTTACCTACGCTACCATCTGGATTAAGTCTTACAAGCCCTTCTAAAGTAGCATTTAATAGTACAAACGAAACTGTATCAGTTGTAGTTTGTGGATCTAAATCAGGTGGTTCTGTACCAAGATTTATTTTTAATACTTGTTCTTTAGCTAATTTCTCTTCTCCAGTATCATTTGGAGCTTGTTCATCAGTTTCTTTTTGTTCTTCTTTTCCAGTTGGTGGTTGTTCAGTATCATTAGTTTGGCCACATCCTGCCAATGCTAATGATAATACCATAGTAAAAACTAATGCTAATATAAGCCATTTACTTCTTTTCATTAACTAATCCCCCTTTAATTTTTTATAATCCATGGGAAATTATATTCCTTATTAGATTGTGGATAATTTTGAATATAATTTCCGTAATGGATATAGGCAAAATCTTCTTCAATTCATTTAAAATTGAAGATTTTGTTATTAAGGATAATAATTTTTTGTCTAACTTATAAAGTTAATACTCACCCCCCTTAAGCTCGTTAAGTGAGAATTTTTCTAAAATTTTATATCATTTTATATCTAATTATATCAAATTCTATATAAATTTAAAAAATCCTTTGTATTTTAAAATTTTTTCGTTTAGTTTAAAATTTTTGAAAAATCAAAATCCAATCAATTGCTATATTTCGTTTTTTTAATATAGTTTAAACAATTTTAATTAAAGTATAAAAAATTTTTAACATAATGTCAAGTTAATATTTTTCCCAAGCACTAACTATTACTATACTTATGTATGTACAGAGATATACATTACACTTTATTTTACCTATAAATTGAAACAAAGTGCCGAAGCAAACCTCTTCGGCAACTTATCAAATTACATGACATGCTACAAAATGCCCTGGACTTACTTCTCTTAGTTTTGGAGCCTGTTCTTTACATATTTTCTTACACAACTTACATCTAGCCTGGAATTTACATCCTGGTGGTGGATTAATTGGACTTGGCACGTCTCCTTCGAGAATAATTCTCTTTCTACTTCTTTCAACTTCTGGATCTGGAATAGGTACAGCTGATAATAAGGCCTTAGTATATGGATGTAATGGTTTATCATATAGCTCTTCACTAGTTGTTAACTCCATAATCGAACCTAAATACATAACTGCAATTCTATCAGAAATATGCTTAACCATACTTAAGTCATGAGCTATAAAAAGATATGTTAAACCGAATTTCTCTTGTAATTCCATTAATAGATTGACAACTTGAGCCTGAATAGATACGTCTAAAGCCGAAATAGGTTCATCACAAACTATAAATTTAGGTTCTATGGCTAAAGCTCTAGCTATACCTATACGCTGTCTCTGCCCACCACTAAACTCATGAGGGAATCTACTAGCATGTTCTCTATTTAATCCAACTAACTCTAATAATTCATATATTCTTTCTTGTCTCTCTTTTCCAGTATATAATCCGTGAATATCTATTCCTTCACCTATAATATCTGTAACTGTCATCCTTGGATTTAATGATGCATACGGATCTTGAAATATCATTTGAGCTTTTCTTGTAAACTGTTTTAATTCTTCTTTATTTAGTTTATGAACATCCATTCCATCAAATATAACTTCACCATCAGTTGCATCATATAATCTTATGATTGTTCTACCTGTTGTTGATTTTCCACAGCCAGACTCACCAACAAGACCCAATGTTTCTCCTTCTTTTATATCAAAACTAATATCGTCAACAGCCTTTAATGTTAAGCCCTTGCCAACTTGGAAATATTTTTTTAAATTTCTTACTTCTATAAGCGTTTTCCTTTCTTCTGCCATATCTATCTCCTTCCTTCGACAATAGGATTTTTTACCTTTGGTGCCATTTCATGCTGTAACCAACAATGTACATAATGTTTTTCACTTATTTGAGTCTTCTCTGGATAGTATTCTTTACATACTGGCATAGCATAATCACATCTAGCTGCAAATGGACATCCTACAGGTGGCTTAAACAAATCTGGCGGCTGTCCTACTATTGGTACTAACCTTTCTTTGTTGGCAGCGTCTAATCTTGGTACTGATTGCAATAATCCCCAAGTATAAGGATGTTGCGGATTAAAGAATATATCATCACTTGTACCTGACTCTATAATCTTACCAGCATACATAACAACTATTCTATGAGCTATATTAGCAACAACACCGAGGTCATGTGTTATCATTATGATTGATGTATCTAGTTTAGTTTGTAATTCTTTCATAAGGTCTAATATCTGAGCTTGAATTGTAACATCTAATGCAGTTGTAGGCTCGTCAGCTATTAATAGCTTAGGATTACATGCTAATGCAATAGCTATCATAGCTCTTTGTCTCATACCACCACTAAATTCATGCGGATACTGCTCAACACGTTTTGCAGGGTTCGGTATTCCAACCAATTTAAGCATTTCAATTGCTCTTTCTTTTGCTTCTTTTTTAGTCATATTTTGATGTTTAATTAACCCTTCCATTATTTGTTTCCCTACTTTCATAGTAGGGTTAAGTGAAGTCATAGGGTCTTGGAAAATCATACTGATTTCACGACCACGAACTGACTCCATTTGTTTATCTGTAAATTTAACTAAATCTTTTCCATTGAATATAATGCTGCCTTTTTTAATTTTCCCTGGCGGCATAGGTATAAGTTTCATAATTGACTGAGCTGTAACCGATTTACCACATCCTGACTCACCAACTATAGCCAGAGTTTCCCCTTTATCTACGTAGAAATCTACTCCTCTTACGGCTTTAACTTCTCCAGCATAAGTATCAAACGAAACATGTAAGTCTTTTACTTCCAATAATCTATCTCTATTTTCCACTTTATTAGCCTCCTTTACTTTCTAAGTCTTGGATCTAGTGCATCTCTTAAACCGTCACCCAACAAGTTGAAAGCAAGCATTGTTATACTGATTAATAGTGATGGGAAGAATAATTGATACGGATGTATTAAAAGTACTTTACTACCATCTGACGCTAAAGTACCCCAGCTCGCCAATGGCAATGGAAGTCCAAGACCTATATAACTTAAGAATGCCTCTGAGAATATTGCACCTGGAACTGCAAATGTTATTGATATAATAATTGGTCCCATTGAATTCGGAATCAAATGCTTAGTTATAATTCTCCATCCATCTGCACCTAGAGTTTTTGCCGCTAATACGAACTCCATTTCTTTTAATTGAAGTACCTGACCTCTAACTAATCTGGCCATTCCACCCCAACCTGATATAGCAAATGCTATGATTATAGTATGAAGTCCTTGTCCGATAACAACCATTAAAAGAATTACCCATAACATTTGTGGTATTGAGAATATAATATCAATAATACGCATCATTACTATATCTACATTGCCTCCTAAATAACCTGAAACTCCTCCGTAAATTACACCTATTGTAAAATTCAATATAGCTGTCATAAAGCCAATAAACAAGGATACTCTTGCACCCATCCAACATCTTACAAATATATCTCTTCCTAATGCATCAGTTCCAAACCAATGTTCAGCTGAAGGTGGCTTATTTATACTCATAAAATCTTGCTCATCATAAGTATAAGGCTGCATATAAGGTCCTACCACAGAAAGTAGCATTAATAATATAAGTATTATCATTGAAGCAATAGCTAGTTTGTTTTCTTTAAGTCTTCTCCAAGCATCTTGCCAATAAGTTAAACTTGGTCTTACCAACTCTTGTGATTTCTCGATATCTTTTCCAACTATTTTAAACATATCTTTGTTCAGTTGAACTTGAGCCATCTCGTCAACTCCTCTCTATTAGTCTAATCTTATTCTTGGATCTATTAATCCGTATGCAATATCAACTAAAAATATCATGAATATCAATATTGCTGAATAGAATACTGTCGTACCTAAAATCAACGTATAGTCTCTTTGTTGTATACTTTGGATATAGTATTTTCCTAATCCTGGTATACCGAATATTTTTTCTACAACAAATGTACCTGTAAGTAATGTAGCTATTGTTGGTCCTAAAACTGTAACAATTGGCAATATAGCATTTCTTATAGCGTGTTTCCAAATAACAACAGATCTTGATAATCCTTTTGCTTTAGCAGTTTTGATATAATCTTGATTTAATACGTCAAGCATACTTGTTCTCATCATCCTAGCCTGGAATGCAATCATCCTCATTCCTAGTGCCCAAGCAGGTAATATAATGTGATATGGTGTTCCCCATCTTGCAACTGGGAACCATTGTAATTTAACTCCGAACCAATATTGGAATAATGCTGAAAAAACGAAGTTAGGTACTGAAACCCCCAATATAGCTAATAGAATAACGAAATAATCAAAGAATCCCTTATGATTGAGTGCAGCAATAATTCCTAAGAATATACCCAAGGTGATACCGAACAGACCTGCTGCCAAACCAAGTTGAGCTGAAACAGGGAATCCTGATTTCAACATATCAGCAACTGTTCTGTTCTTATACTTTAGCGACATACCTAAATCGCCTCGTAATAAGTTCTTTAAATAAGTAAAATATTGTACAACTAGCGGCTTGTCTAATCCATATTTAGCCTTAAGGTTTTCTAAAATCTCTGCTGGAATTCTTTTTTGATCAGTGAATGGATCTCCCGGAATAGCGTGCATTAAGAAAAATGTGATAGTAACTACAACCCATAATGTTAGAACCATAGTTCCTAACCTTTTCAGAGTATACTTAAACATAAATACACCTCCATAATTTTTTTTGCAATATGAAATACTCAAATCAAAAAAAGAACTCTAAACTTCTCACTCCCCCCTTAAAACAAGTTATATAAATTTTTATTGTTTATTTATAAAATAGTTCAAAATTTCATTAATTTTAAATTTTGCATTTTGAGCGACTTGTTCAAATTGTCTGAAATTTTTTACTTTTTTATTTTATGATACTTTATACTTCTTTATTATGCAATTAAATAAGTTTTGATAAAATATTAAGAAAATGTAATATTTGATACTAGATATTAGCTGTTGGGTATTAAAATAGAAAATTGTAAAATTTAAAATATAAAATTAGGACGTTATACTATGCATGAATTTCAAAAATAAAATTAAGGCAGTAATTTAGATTCAACCTAATTTTACTGCCTTAATTTTTCTAATATTATCTTATTTACTAATTGAGGATTTGCCTTGCCTTTTGTAGCCTTCATAACTTGACCTATTAAAAAACCTAATACTTTTTCCTTCCCTTTTTTATAGTCTTCTACCGGCTGTCTATTTTCTTCGATTATTTTATCAACTATGCGTTCTAGTTCAGATGTATTACTCATTTGAAGTAAACCTTTTTCTTTAACTATTATTTTTGGATTCTTTCCTTCTTCAAACATGATTTTTAATACTTTTTTTCCAATGTTGTTACTAATTTTACCCTCATTTATTAACTCTAGTAAATCAGCAAAATCCTTATAAGTAAATTTTATCTCACTAATATCCATCTTCCTAGCATTAAGCCATCCTAAAATATCCCCCATTAGCCAATTGCTAACCTGTTTTGGGTTATTACTAATTTTAACTGTTTCTTCAAAGAAATTAGCTAAATTTTTTGAAGATGTTAAGACATTTGCATCATATTCAGGCAAGTTATATTTTCTTATAAATCTTTCTTTTTTATCATGAGGAAGTTCAGGCAGATTTTCTTTAACATTTTTTATCCAATTTTCATCTACTTCAATATCTACCAAATCAGGCTCAGGAAAATATCTGTAATCTTCAACCGTTTCCTTTACTCTCATGACTACAGTTTCATTTTTATTTTCATCCCATCTTCTTGTTTCCTTAAGCGTATTTTTCCCCTGTTTTAATAATTCAATATGTCTTTTCTCCTCAAATTCCATAGCTTTAACAGCAGCCTTAAATGAATTTAAGTTTTTAATCTCTGTAACCGTACTCTTTACTTTTCTTTCTTCATCTATAACATTTATATTGATATCACATCTTAAGGAACCTTCTTCCATCTTACAATCAGAAATCTCAATATATTGGAGTATAACTTTTAATTTTTCTAAAAACATTCTCGCCTCTTCAGGGGAGTTCATATCAGGATAAGTTACAATTTCTATTAAAGGAACTCCACTTCTATTGTAATCTAGAAGAATATTACCTTTTTCATCATAAATAGATTTCCCCGTATCTTCTTCTATATGTATTCTTTTAATTCTTATTTTCTTTTCGCCGTGTTTTGTATCTATCTTTATATATCCATCTTTGCAAAGAGGATTACTATATTGAGTAATCTGATATCCTTTTACTAAATCTGGATAAAAATAATTTTTTCTATCCATTCTGCTTTTATTTGATATTTCACAATTTAGAGCTAATCCAGCCATTATACAATATTCTACAACTTTTTTATTAATTACAGGCAGAGCTCCCGGAAAACCTAAACAAACTGGACAGCAATGTATATTTGCTTCTTTGCTAAATTCTGCTAAACAACTACAAAATATTTTAGTTTTTGTCAAAAGTTCAGCATGTATTTCAAGCCCTATTACTGTTTTATATGCCATTTTTTATCCCTTCCTTTATCTTAGGAGCTCTTCTTTGAAAGTTGCTATTTTTTTCGTAAGTATATGCTACGCTTAATATATCTACTTCTCCAAAAGCTTTACCTAATATTTGCATTCCTACTGGTAAGTCATCAATATATCCACAAGGCAATGTAATAGCAGGTATCCCTACAATATTAGCTGAAACTGTTAATATATCTGAAAAATACATAGAAACGAATTTCTCTTTCTTTTCTCCAATTCTATAAGGTAATGTAGGAGTCGTAGGTGATATAATAACATCAAACTCTTTAAATACTCTTTCAAAATCTCTTATAATTAATGTTCTTACTTTCTGAGCTTTTTTATAGTATTCATTGTAATGACTTGAACTTAAGAAATAAGTTCCAATCATTATCCTTCTCTTTACTTCATCACCAAAGCCTTCTGTCCTTGTCTTTACAATCAATTCTTCAACTGAATTATAGTTTTTAGTTCTATTTCCATATCTAACCCCATCAAACCTAGCAAGGTTTGAACTAGCTTCAGAAGGTGCTAAAGTATAATAGGTAGCTAAAGCATATTCTGTATAAGGTAATGAAATATAATCTATTTTGGCACCGAGTTTTTCAAGAATTTTAACTGCATCTAATACTTTTTCTTTTATTCTATTATCTACTTTATCATCAAAATATTCTTTAGGTAGAGCTATCTTTACACCTTTAATATCTTTCATTAATGCTTTTGTATAATCAATATTGCCATTATCAACAGATGTAGAATCTTTTTTATCAACTCCTGCTATACTGTTTAATACAATCGCACAATCTTCTACATCCTTAGTCAAAGGCCCTATTTGATCAAATGATGATGCAAATGCTACTAAACCATATCTAGACACAAGTCCATATGTAGGTTTTAATCCAACTACTCCACAAAAAGCTGCTGGCTGCCTTATCGAACCTCCTGTAGACGAACCTAGAGCATATGGAACTAAAGATGCTGAAACAGCCGCCACTGAACCACCACTTGAACCTCCTGGTACTCTGCTTAAATCCCATGGATTTTTAGTAACCTTGAAGGCAGAATTTTCTGTGCTAGAGCCCATTGCAAATTCATCCATATTGGTCTTACCTATTATAACTGCACCATCTAACTTAAGTTTTTTTACAACAGTTGCATCATACGGTGGTATGAAATTTTCTAAAATTCTAGACCCGCAAGTCGTCTTAATTCCTTCTGTTATTATATTATCTTTAATTCCTACAGGAATTCCTGCTAAATCACTTAAACTAGTGATACCTTCTTTTATTTTTTTATCTATTTTTCTAGCATCTTCAAGAGCTTTTTCTTTAGTTAAAGTTATAAAACTGTTAATTTTATCTTCTACTTCTTCTATTCTACTTAAAAAACTTTTCACTATTTCTTCCGATGACACTTCTCTGTTTCGTATTAAATCTCTCAACTCATGTATCGTAAGTTCTGTTAAGTCCACTTTATATCTCACCTCTAACAATAAAGTATCCATCCCTCACTTCTTCTGCATTAGAAAGAACCTTCTTTCTTTCTAAAGAAGGCTTAACAATATCTTCTCTAAAAAAGTTTTTAGAATGATGTATATTATAAGTCGGCTCAACGCCTTCTGTATCTATTTCCTTTAATTTTTCAACTAATTCTAAAATCGCTGTCAATTGATTGGAAAATTTCTCTATATCTTTTCCGCAAATTTCTAGCTTAGCTAATTTTGCTATGCGTTCAATTTCTTTTTGAGAGATTTTCATAAAATATCCTCCTTAAAAACAAACTACCTATGAAAATATAAGCGGATGCTTGAAAGAATTTAGTTAAAAAACTAGGTGAAAATTTTGAAGAAAATCCGTAGGCTTAGCATGGACGCTAAGCCAGCTTCCAGAGTCAGGACGACCCCCCCAACGCGTTAGGATTTTCTAAAAATTTGAGCCTTTAGTTTTTTCTAAATTCGTCCGCATGAGTGTTATTTTCATAGATATTTAATCTACAGTATAAATTTTATTGTTCAACTTACTGCCTATCTAATAGCTGTTAGCCGATAATATCTAAAAACTCTCTCGCAGTAATTATTTTTATACCTAATTCCTTCGCTTTATCATATTTAGAACCTGGATCTTCTCCTACAATTACATAGTCAGTCTTTTTACTAACACTACTAGCTACTTTCCCACCCATTTTAGTTATTATTTCTTTTGCTTCTTTTCTACTAATTCCTTCAATAGCCCCAGTTACAACAACTGTTTTACCTGAAAATATAGTATCATTTTCTATTTCCTCTTCTTCATAAACTGGATTTACACCTTTTTCTAAAAGCTTGTTTATATTAGAAATTATTTTTTCATCTGTAAAAAACTCTATTATGCTATTTGCCACTTTATCTCCAATATCAGGTATTGCTATAAGCTCTTCATAGGTTGCACTCATCAATCTTTCAAGGGATTTAAATGTATTAGCCAAATCAGTTGAAGTTTTCTTTCCTACATTAGGTATACCTAATGCAAAGATAAATGAGTCTAATCTGCAATCTTTACTTCTTTCGATAGCCTTTAACAGATTTTCTGCTTTTTTCTTTCCAAATCTCTTTAATTTGATTAGCTCTTCAAATTTTAACTCATAAAGTTTAGGTATATCTTCAAGCCCTAATTCTTCATATAACTGTTCTGCTGTCTTTTCACTGAACCCTTCTATGTTCATTGCATCTCTACTCGCATAATGAACTAATCTGGAAACTAACTGCGGTTTACATGATAGAGAATTCGGGCAGAAAATATGCACTCCTTCTTGAATAAGCTCACTACCACAAGCAGGACATTCTTTTGGCTTTTCTATTTCTTTAGGATTTTCACAACTATCTTCAACTGTTCCCATTATTTCTGGTATTACGTCATTAGACCTTCTTATCCATACTCTACAGCCAATTTTAACTTTCTTTCTCTGAATATCGTCCCAATTATTTAATGTAGCTCTTTTAACTGTTACTCCACCTATTTCAACAGGCTCAAGTATCGCTGTAGGAGTAACTTTTCCTGTCCTTCCTACATTCCATTCTACACCTATCAGTTTCGTCGTCATTTCTTCTGCTTCAAATTTATATGCTATGGCCCAACGTGGAAATTTCTGTGTATAACCTAAAACCTCTCTTGTTCTCATATCATTTATTTTTATCACAAGCCCGTCTGTTAAAACATCAAGAGAATTTCTAGTTTCCTTTATTCTTTCTATTTCTTCTACTACCTCTTCAATACTATTAAAAGTTTTTATATATTCACTAACTGGCAGCCTGTTTTCTTTTAAGAAATCTATCATTTCAAGATGTGTATTAAAACTTTTACCCTCTATATAACCTACATTATAAAAGTAGGCTATTAATTTTCTTTTTGCAGTAACTTTAGGGTCTAAATTTCTCAAAGCCCCAGCAGCCGCATTCCTTGCATTTTTAAGCGGTTCATCTGCTGTCTTATTATACTCTTCTAAAACTGATAAAGGCATTAATCCCTCACCTTGTATTTCAACAGTACCTTTAAACTTTATACTTAGAGGTACCGATTTTATAGTTTTTATCTGCGGCAGTATTGCCTCCCCTATTTCTCCATTACCTCTAGTTGCACCTTGAACTAATTTCCCATCTTTATAAGTAAGATTAATTGTAAGTCCATCAAATTTATACTCGACTACATAGGTAGGGAGAGGTAATCTTTCTTCATTTTCTCTATTGTACTCTCCTATTAATTTTCTTACTCTTGCATCCCAATTTCTTAATTCTTCAATGGTTTTACATTTATCTAAACTCCATAATTTACCTAAATGTTTATGCTTCTCGAATTTTTCAAGCGGCTTTGCTCCAACTCTCTGTGTTGGAGAATCACTTAAAATTATTCCTGTTTCCTCTTCCAATTTTACTAATTCATCATAGAGTTTATCATATTCCTTATCACTAACCTTAGGATTGTCTAAAACATAGTAATGATAATTTAAATCATTTATTATATCTACAAGTTCTCTAATACGCTCTTTTTTATCCATCATCTCACCTTCTTTCAGTTTTTACAGTTGTCAGAAAACAGAAGACTACTCTACCACTTCTATCGGTGCAAAGCTAAGCATAAGTTTCTTAACACCTTTACTTGCAAATGCAACCGATATCTCTTTATCCCCGTCCTTATCTTTAACTTGTACAACTGTTCCTATGCCCCATATTTTATGCTTAACTTTCTTCCCAGGTTTTATATCATTTGAAGAAACGCTTGATTTGCTAATATTTTTTTCTACTACCCCTGTAAAGAATCTATTAGTATCTTTTTTTATCTTATCTGATACTTTTACTGTCTTTTCATTTAAATTCTCCACTAGATATTCTGGTATTTCTTTTATAAATCTTGATGCAGTATTATACATAGTATGTCCATATAAAGTCCTTACATCAGCATAAGTTATATATAAAGTTTTCATTGCCCTGGTAATACCAACGTAGCATAATCTTCTTTCTTCTTCTAATTCTTCATCGCTTTCAAGTGCTCTTGAAAGTGGAAAAATTCCTTCCTCCATTCCAGCTAAAAATACTACTGGAAACTCCAAACCTTTAGCACTATGTAGTGTCATAAGTAAAACAGCATTTCCCTCATCTTCTACATTGTCAATATCTGAAAGCAGAGAAATATTTGCTAAAAATTCCTCTAAAGTATTTTCTTCACTTTTTTGTTCAAAATCTATTGCTACAGAAATAAATTCTTTTATGTTCTCTATCCTGCTTTCAGCTTCAATCGTACTTTCCTTTTTCAGTTCCTCTATATACCCTATTGAATCTATAACATTTTCTATAAGCTCTCTTACTCCTAAAATTTCCTTCATAGCTATAAATTTATTTATTAGAGTAGTAAACTTATTTATATTAGCAATAGCCCTCTGCGATAACCCTGGAATATCCTCTGCATCTAATATAGCACTATATAAACTTTCTCCCGTCTTTTGACAATATGCTTCTATCTTTTCAATAGTCTTACTGCCAATTCCCCTTTTAGGTACATTGATTATCCTCTTTAAACTGACATTGTCAACCGGATTTTGTATAAGTCTTAAATATGCTATAATATCTTTTATTTCTTTTCTATCATAGAATTTAAGCCCCCCAACTATTTTATAAGGGATATTCGATTTTATTAATGCTTCTTCTATAACACGTGATTGGGCATTTGTTCTATAAAGAACAGCAAAATCCGAAAATCTTAAACCTTCATTCTTCATATTTTCATTTATTTTATTTGCTATAAAATTAGCTTCATCATGCTCATTGTAACCACTATAAAGTTTTATTAAAGTCCCTCCATCATTTTCAGTCCATAATTTTTTTGATTTTCTCCCATAATTGTTCTTTATTACATGATTAGCTGCTTCTAGTATAGTTTTAGTAGAACGATAATTCTGCTCAAGTTTTATAACTTTTGTATCTGGAAAATCCTTTTCAAATTCGAGTATGTTCCTAATATCTGCCCCTCTCCATCCATAAATCGACTGGTCATCATCGCCCACTACACAAATATTCATATATTTTCTGGACAATAATCTAATTAATTCATACTGTGCTCTATTTGTATCTTGATACTCGTCCACTAAAATATATTTAAATCTTTCCTGATAATCATTTAAAACATCTGGATTTTTTATAAACAAATCTATGGTCTTAAATATTAAGTCATCAAAATCTAATGCATTATTCTCTTTCAATTTCTTTTGATACAAGCTGTAAATTAAAGCCTTATTTTTTTCTCTAAAGTCCTCATAATTATCCCTCATATATGTATCAGCATCTATAAGCTTATCTTTTTGAGAGCTTATAAAGTTTAAAATAGCTTTTGGCTCATAAAACTCTTCATTTAGATTTAATTCTTTTATACAATCTTTTATAAGTGTCTTTTGATCGGCTGTATCGAATATTACAAAATTTCTACTATATCCTATCCTATCGATATTTCTTCTTAAAATTCTTACACATATCGAATGAAATGTTCCAATCCACATATTTTGAGCTTTGCCACGAATAAGTTTTTCTATTCTTTCCTTCATCTCATTAGCAGCCTTGTTAGTAAAAGTTATTGCTAAAATATTCTCTGGTTTTATCCCTTTTTCTTCTATTAGATATGCTATTCTATGAGTTAAAACTCTCGTTTTCCCCGAACCTGCACCAGCTAGTACCAATAATGGACCCTCTGTTGTTAACACCGCTTCTTTCTGTCTATCATTTAAAGTATCTAAAGAAACCATATATTTTTCTCCTCTCACTTTCATTCTTTCTCTATAGAACAAAATCTTCAATTAAAGAAATTAAGGAAGATTTTGTCCACATATCCATTACAGAAATTATATTTAAAATTATACACAATTCAATTAGGTAATTTAATAATATAATTTCCGTTTATGGATTTCAATAAAATCTTCCTTACAATATTTACTTAAATCGAATATTTCGTTCTAAAAATATGTTTTAACCCCTGCTATTATAAACAGGGGTTAAGCTTGTTGACAAAGAAAAATATTTTATGAAAATAACGCTCATGCGGACGAATTTAGAAAAAACTAAATTCTTTCAAGCATTCGCTTTCATTTTCATAAATATTTAAAAATATAAGTTTATAAGCAGTCTGAACCCCTGCTATTATAAGCAGGGGTTGAAATCTATTTGCACGATTTAGATGTGTAATCATTCTGCAACTGATAAATATTTTGATTCATCGCTATCTATCAAACCGCCTTCAATAGTATATAAACTATAAAAATATCCTTTTTTATCTATTAACTCTTGGAATGTTCCTATTTCCTTAATTCTTCCCTCTTTTATTACGATTATTTTATCATATTTTTCAAGTATATTTCCTATAAGTTTGTGAGTTACTACTAGAATAGTTAATTCTTTAATATCTATTAATGAATTTTCTATTTTAAATGCAGTTTCATTATCTAATGATGAAGTAGCTTCATCTAATATTAAAATAGGTGTGTTTTTAACTAAAGCTCTAGCTATTGCTATTCTCTGTCTTTCTCCACCAGATAAATTGCAACCACTTTCTCCTACATATGTATTCAATCCATTATCCAATGAATTAATTAATGGTTTTAATCCTGACTTTTCAATAATTTCATTTAAATAATTATCAGAGTAATCATTAAATAAAACTATATTCTCTTTTATGCTAGAATCAAACATAAATACTTCTTGCTGTATTACTGAAATTAACTGATATAAAGAATCTGCTTTTATTTTCCTTATATCTATCCCATCTATTGTAATCTCGCCATCAAAGTCGTCAAAATATCCTAACAATAATTTCAATATAGTAGTTTTACCACTTCCACTAGAGCCTACAATAGCACATTTTTCGCCTTTATTTATGGAAAAATTAACATCTTTTAAAACGTCCCTACCTTCTTTGTAAGAAAAACTAACATTTTTAAATTCGATTTTATCATTAAATGTAGCCTTTTCAATTCCTTCTTTATTACTAACAGTAGAAAATAACAATTCCATGAACTTTTCATTTATTTTCTTTACTGATTTTATTTTATTAATATCTCCGGCTAGATTTCCTAATGGACTAACTATATAGTTCATCAATTGAACAGAAGCTATCAAATAGCCCACCGTCATAAGCCCTTTTATAACCATATATGTTCCAACTACAATTACCGCTAAAAACATTAAAAAGCCCGATACTGATGATAAAGCTGTTACAAACGAACTAATAACTTTAAATCTATATTTAGTTTTTTCAACTTCACTATTGAAATTAGCATATTCTTCTTTTATTTTATTCTCTATATTAAAACTCTTTATAACTTCGTAACCACTTAAAAACTCCTTCATTGATGTAGTAAAATTACTTAAAGAATCAGAAAATTCTTTTTTATACTGTGAAACTTTTTTACCAAATAGATTAGGTATTAGAATAGGTAACCCACCTACAATTATTACAGTTACTAACAAATAAGGATTTATGACTACTATAGTTACGGTTGCTGTAATAAGTCTAAAGCTCTGATATATAAAATCTAAAATAGTATTAAAGTAATCTTGTTCTAACATTGTTATATCGTTTGTAAACATCGATATATAATGTGAAATATTCTGTTTCCTAAAAGACATTATATCTTTCTGTATGAGTTTGCTAAACAAAACCTCTTTCAAATCTAAAAAAGTTTTATTTATATATTTAGCCTTCATGACATCTACTATATAATCTAACAGAAAACTTAAGATAACAAATATGATTGCATAAAATAAGATTTCTTTAAATCTATCTATATTTTTATTAACCCCACTGTCTACAATTTCCTTTAATCCTAATGCTAATAAAATATCAGTTAATGTCAGCATAAACATTAATATTATATTAATAATCAGTAGCCCTTTATGTTTATATATATATTTTTTCATATAGTCCTTCCACCCTTTTCAGAATATTAATCCATTACAAAAATCTATAATTTTGATTTTTTATATTTTGCTTGTTCTTATTCAAATCGTAGTAAGATGCTAGATTTAAATATGTTGAAATTGGAATATTTAGTTATAAACTTGTACAAACTTACATACATTATAACAAATCACTCTAAGGACATCAATGCCATTTATGTATTTTATTTCCGACATTTTTCTACATTTTTCTTTTTTAAAACTCCTTTGAATATCTTTTTAATAATTTACTAAATAACTTAAAAACCCCCTGCTTATACAAAGCAGGGGTTTTTAAAAGACTATAATTTTTCTTTAATCATGTCAACAAAATATCTGTGGAATGATTCATCTTCTGTGAGTTCAGGATGGAATGAAGTTGCCAACATATTCTTTTCTCTTGCAGCGATAATCTTGCCTTCATGCTCTGATAAAATCTCAACTCCTTCTCCAACCTTCTCAATGTAAGGTGCTCTAATGAAAACTAATGATATTGGTTTTGATGAAACTTGTGGTATTGTCTTTTCTATCATAAAACTATCTATCTGACTACCATATGCATTTCTTTTTACTTCAATATCCATTACTCCTAAATGTACATAATCCTGCCCTACAATTTTTTTCGCCAATAATATCATTCCTGCACATGTTCCCCATACAGGCATACCTTCTACAATCTTTTCTTTTAACGGCAAAAATATATTAAAGTCTTTCATAATCTTACCTATTGTAGTACTTTCTCCACCAGGAATAATTAATCCATCTATTTCTTTTATCTGATGTTCGTATTTTACTCTGATTGGCTGTACTCCTTCTATTTTTTCGAGCATTTCAATATGTTCGATTACAGACCCTTGAAAATCTAGTACTCCGACTTTAATCATTATTACCATCCTCTTTCAGCAAATTCTGTAGTCAATTTACTAATTTCTAATCCATACATAGGTTCTCCTAAATCTTCAGAAACTTCAGCGAGAATTTCAGGGTCATTATAATATGTAGTTGCTTTAACTATTGCTTTTGCTCTCTTTTCTGGGTTAGAAGATTTAAAAATACCAGAACCTACAAATACTCCATCACATCCTAACTGCATCATAAGAGCTGCATCTGCAGGAGTTGCAATTCCACCAGCTGCAAAGTTTACAACAGGAAGCCTTCCATGTTCAGCTACATATTCAACTAAATGATAAGGTGCTCCCATTTCTTTAGCAGCAGTCATAAGCTCTTCTTTAGGCATAAGTTTCAATTTCCTTATTTCAGAAAGCATCTGTCTCATATGCCTTACAGCTTCTACAACATTACCAGTTCCCGCTTCTCCTTTCGTTCTTATCATAGATGCTCCTTCAGCAATTCTTCGTAATGCCTCCCCTAAGTTTCTAGCACCACATACAAAAGGAACTTTAAACTGTTTTTTATTAATATGATACATCTCATCTGCTGGAGTTAAAACTTCACTCTCGTCAATAAAGTCTATTCCTATAGCTTCTAAAATTTGAGCCTCTACAAAATGTCCAATCCTTACCTTTGCCATAACTGGTATTGATACTGCTTTTTTTATTTCTTTTATCATTTTAGGATCAGACATTCTTGCCACTCCCCCCTGCTTTCTAATATCAGCAGGTACTCTCTCTAATGCCATAACTGCTACGGCCCCAGCTTCTTCAGCTATTTTAGCCTGTTCTGGATTTGTAACATCCATAATAACTCCGCCTTTAAGCATTTGTGCAAGATTTTTGTTTAATTCATATCTCTTATTCATACTATATCCCCCTCATATAATATTTTTAATAATAGATAAAACATTTGGATAATAATTTTTCATAAATTAATACAAACTAACAAGTATTGTATTGGTGTTTGTATCGTTTGTTGTGTAAATTGTATCGTTATTTATTATCTTTTATAGTTACATTACCATTACAATTCTATTATGTCATAATAATTGTATTGCGTCAATATAGTTAAAAAAGTCAGTTTTAAAAATATTTTTATAAATAAAAAGGCTTACACCAACATTAAGGTGTAAGCCTTAATCCTTATATTTCCAATCCTTTTCTTTTCTTTAACCATCCAGGTATTAGTGAGATTATTACAAAGAAAATTGCTCCAATGCCAAGATACATTAAAGTCTTGCCTATATTACCTTCTCCACTTACAATTGAACCTCCCATGAATGTAAAAGCTATAGCTCCTGGTATCATACATATCCATGAAACTAAAACATAAGTTCCGAACTTAATTTTAGTAAGTCCATAAGCATAGTTCTGAAGGTTGAAAGGAAATACAGGAACTAATCTAGTTATCATTAACATTCTCCATCCTTGTTTCTCAACACCTTCGTCTATCTTCTTAAATTGTTCATTTCCTTCAACCCAACTTTCTACCATATCCCTAGCCGCATATCTAGCTACTAAAAATGCCGCTGAAGCACCTAAAGTAGCTCCTATAGAAGCATATACAGCACCCATTACAGGTCCAAAAGCCAATCCAGCTAATATAGCTATAGGCAATCCTGGAAGAAAGAATAAACATGCTATGATATATAAAATTATATAAATTATAGGTCCAATGGCTCCATAGCTATTAATCCAAGCTTTTAAATTCTGCATATTTTCAAGGCTAATATATTCAAAAAGACCAAAATATTTCATAAGAGCAACAACAACCACTATAACTCCAAGAGTAATAGCAAGCTTTACATAACTTTTTTGTTTATCTTGTTTCTTTTCTTTCTTTTTAACCATAACTACACCTCCAGATTTTTTAAACGTATAGGGAGTATTACTCCCTATACGTTTACTTAGCTTCTCCAGTTTCTATTGGTAAATCTTTATTGTAGCTCCACTCTATCCATGAACCATCATAGTTTTTAACATTTTTATATCCAAGTAATTGAGTTAAAACAAAAGTAGTATGAGCTGATCTCACTGCTGATTGGCAATATGCTATTATAGTTTTATCAGGAGTAATACCCTTTGACTCATAGATTTTCTTTAACTCTTCTACAGTTTTAAAAGTCTTATCTTCACCTTCTCCAACATTAATAGCTTCCTTGTATTCAATCCAAACACTTGTAGGTATTCTTCCTTTTCTATAAGCACCTTTCTTTAAAGTTTCACCAGTAAATTCTTCTATTGAACGAGTATCTAGTATTATTACATTTGGGTCATTTATTGCAGCTTTAACATCTTCTAATGTAGCTAACTTACTTTCATCTACTTTACCTTTAAATTTATATTCTTTTGGAGTAATCTCTGGCTTAGCAGTTGTTAATTCAAGTCCAGCAGCTTTCCATCCATCAATACCACCGTCTATTAGTGCCATTTTCTCATGACCGTACATATCAAGTATCCACCATAATCTAGCTGCATCATAGTCTCCTTTTCCATCATATAACAATATAAATGTATCATTATCAATTCCTAAGCTACCTAGTAATTTCTCTACTTTCTCCTTTTCTGCTCTCATTCCACCGAATGGATAATTTTCGCTCTCATAATCTGGTCTCCATATATTAACAGCACCAGGTATATGACCTAATAAGTATTCTGGTGATCTTCTTATGTCAATAACAGCAACATTCCCACCTTTGTCAATTATCTCTTTAGCTTTAAGTGCACTTACTATTACTTTTGGATTTGCATAATCAGCATACTTACTTTCTTGTTTAGATAATTCTTCACTAGTTTTTACTTTTGGTCCTTGGAAACCGAAGTACCAAACTAATACACCAACTACAATTACAATTAACGCTAAACTTATAAATTTTACTTTTCTCATTTTATTACCTCCTTTAATTATTTTCTCTTTTTAATTTCTCTCTTAGATTTATATCTGTTTATCCAGCTTGTAATAGGGCTACTTGGAACACCAGGAAACTTAGATTTTGAAGTCCATGGACCTCCAAATATTAAATCTAGTATGTGAAGTGCATTTTTTCCACCTCTAACCATAGACTCCCTACAAGCTGCACAATAAGTAACCATGTAATCAGATTTAGCCTCGGCTGTTCTTCTTTTCATAACTCTTAATGCTAATTCAGGATTAGCAGGTACTACCATTCCTCCAAAACCACAGCATCTTGTATTTTCTCTTGAATAAGGTAATTCTTCAATTTTATATCCTAATTCGTTTATTATCCACCTAATTCCATCATGTATATCTGATCTATCTCTAGTTGAACATGAATCGTGTATTGCGAATGTTATATCACTATTTTTGCCTATTCCTCTTACATTTTCAGGTAACCCTATCTCTGGTAACACTGTCCATAGTGACCTTACTCTTTGATTTGGGCTGTACTCTGAAATTGTTAAGAAACATGATTGACAAGCTACTATTATTTCTTCAGCTCCTAATTTGTCTATTTCCGCTTGTAAGCTTGCATATCTCTCTTTAAACTTATCGACCTGTCCTAAAGCTTTAGTTGGTTTACCACAACATTTTAATATTGCACCTGTACCCGGTAGTTTTTCTTGTAAATATTCTAAAATCATGCCTACAGCGTAAGGATTATATGATGGCAAACTACATCCTGGTATGAATACACGTTTAGTCTTTTTAGCTTTACTATCTTTTATTGATATATTAAACAATTTTGAGAATCCTAAAGCCTGGTGCATTTCAATTGCATTATGCCCCTTCATTGGAGACTTACCATTGTTAGCCTTAATCATCTGCTTTCTAATATCCATAAATCTATCTTTAATCTTGAAGTCTTTTGGACATACCAAAGTACACTGACTACACATATTACATGAATATGGTATTTTAGGGTCAATTTCTCCTGTTTCTAATATCTCTTTGAATAAATCCTTAGGACAATTACAAAAATCCTTTAACATCTCACACTCTTTTACACATAATCTACATTCACATTTTAAACACCTAGAAGCTTCCTCTTTTGCCTGTTCTTCAGTAAAACCTAAATCTACTTCTTCAAAGCTTAATACCCTCTTGCTTGGTTCAACCTTCCTAGTTTCAACCCTTGGTAAGTTAGGAGTATCATCTTTTATTTCAGTCTCCAACCAAGTTTCATAGCTTCCTTCGAATTCCCTATCAGAATACAAATCCTTACCTTGAAGATATCTATCAATTGAAATTGCGGCCTTTCTTCCCTCTGCCATGGCTTCAATTACAATTGTAGACCTTCCAGATGCATCCCCTGCAACAAACACATTTTCTAATTTTGTCTGTAAAGTTACAGGGTCAACCTTAAATCTCCCACCTCTTTGGGTTTCTAATATTCCATCTGAAACAAAAGAATTATCTACCGCTTGTCCTACAGCAAAAATAACATTATCAACTTCTAGGACTTTCTTATTATTTTCATTGAATTTAGGATTAAATTTCCCTTCTTTATCAAAAATTGATACACATTCTTTTATTTCAAATCCTACTACCTTACCATCTTTTCCTATTATCTTTTCTGGCCCAAAACCATCATGTATGATTACGCCTTCTTCTTCAGCTTCCTCAACTTCCCAAGTATGAGCAGGCATTTTTCCCTTTGGCTCAAGACATACAAGATGTACTTCTCCTGCGCCTACTCTCCTTGCACTTCTAGCAACATCTATTGCAACATTTCCACCACCTATAACAGCTATTTTCTTCCCTATATTAGCCTTCCTAGTTAAACTCACTTCCCTTAAAAATTCAACAGCATTTGAAACTCCATTAAGATCATGACCAGGTACTGGGATTACTACTCCCTTATGAGCTCCTACTGCTATTAAAACTACATCAAAATCTTTCCTTAGTGCTTCAAATGATATATCTTTTCCGATTTCTACTCCTAGTTTAAATTCAACACCAATTTTTTCAAGCAAGCTATACTCAAAATCTATAATATTTCTTGGCAGCCTATATTCTGGAATTCCAACTCTCATCATTCCACCTAAAACAGGAAGTTTCTCAAATACTGTTACCTTATAGCCTTTTCTCCTTAAATCTAATGCTGCCTGAGCACCAGCAGGTCCTGCACCAATAATTGCAACCCTTTTATCCTTCTCAGTTTCAATACTTAAATCCCAATCTTTTTCATCATCGTAGTTATCTGCAACAAATCTCTTCAATGCCGCAATTGACATAGGTTGCTTAAACTCTCCTCTTTTACACTTATCCTCACATGGGTGAGCACAAATTCTCCCTAAAGTAGCGGGCAAGAATAATTTTTCTCTTATTAACTCAATTGCTTCTTTGAACTTCCCTTCTGCTATCAAATTTACATATCCTTTTACATCAGTATGCATAGGACAAGTAGCTTCACAATAAGGTGGAGCATCACCCATACAATTATCTACAATTTCCTTCATTTTTTCCAAAACTTCTTTTGGATAGGTAACCTTATTCATTGTTGACCCCCTTCTCACTCAATAAAAATCTATCAACTCTTTACTAACTTTGTTAAAACGTCTACAATAAGATTATAATATAAAAGTTTATTAACAAATAATAAGTTTTGTTTATGATATATAACAATAATTTATTGCATGTTTATTTTTTGTCAATAAGATTAAAATGTAATGTGCTGTATAATTTAATTTATGATATAATATAATAATACAAACTAGAACTAAGCCTCGATTCTTAAATTTAATCAGGTTGACAAAACCAAAGATTGGTGTTATTATAAAGAAATTCAAAGAATAGGTGGTATTATGAATTTACAGTATCTCAAGGCTTTCTATGTAACCGTGAAAGTTAATAGTATTTCAAAGGCTGCTAAAATACTTCATCTGACTCAACCAGGACTGAGTATGCAAATACAGTCTTTAGAAAAAGAATTACAAGTTAGCTTACTTAACAGAAGTAATAAGGGTGTTGAGTTAACTGAAGCTGGAAAGATAGTTTTTGATTATGCAAACACCATTCTTTCTCTAAAGGAAAACATAGAAAGAGACCTTGAGAATCTAAAAACTCACAAAAAACACTTGCTGATAGGTTCTTGTAAGGCGATAGGAGAATATGCATTACCATGTAGCATATATGTATATAAACAGGATAATAAAGACGTAGAAATAAATTTAGAAATTACAAATACAAAGGAAGTTATAGAAAATCTTATTAGTAGAAATACTAACATAGGAATTATACATGGAAATGTTAAAAATAAAGATTTAAAGATTATTAAAATCACTTCTGATAAATTACTTTTAGTTACATCTCTACCAGTTATTAAAAAGAAGATCACTTTAGACGAACTTGTTAAACTCCCTCTTATTTTCAGAGAAGAAGGTTCTGGTACTAGAGAAACTATAAAAAAAGCTTTAAAATGCCAAGATATTGAGATAGATGATTTAAATATTATATATGAACTCAATTCAATGGAAGCTATTAAAACCTCAGTTTTATCTGGAAAGGGTATATCTTTTATTCCTGAACTATCAATCAAAAGAGAACTGAGAGATGGATTATTGAAAGTTATAGAAATAGAAAATATGGAAATATTATCAGACTTCTACGTAGCTTACAGAAAAGACTATGAATTAAATCCTTATGAATTAAATTTTATAGATTTTATATGTTCTTCAAAACGTGGTTTCTGTTAAAAAGCGGCATTAGCCGCTTTTTTTATAATCCATAGGAAATTATATACCTTATTGAATTGTGGATAATTTTAAATATAATTTCCGTAATGGATATAGGCAAAATCATCCTTATAATTTATTAAAGTTGAAGATTTTGTTAGATATCACTAATGTATTCTTTTAAAAGTGTCCTCATAAAATCAATATCTAAATATGCTTTAATCTTTTTGAATGTATCCATATTTTTAATATCTTTGTCTGGTTTTTGATACTCAAGATATGCAAAAGCACACCACGACAATGCTCTTAGGTAAAGATATGGCATATATAATCTTACCCTGTCTCTAATTTCGTTATCTATACCCCCAAGACCTTTTATATATTCTTTAAAAAATTGTTCTTTCTCTTCAGCACTTAAAATGTAATCGGCCTTCCAAAGTGTAGTAGTTGGAGCTAAAAACTGTGTCAGATCTTGGCAAGGGTCACTTAAAACAGGTTTCTCCCAATCAATAAGATAACTCTTTTTGTTACCAATTATAAAGTTATGCGAATTTACTTCTGTATTGTTTATTACATGCCATTTATAATCTATAAAATATTTTTCCTTCCACTTGTTCTCTTCTGCCCACTCTAGAAATCTATAAAAAAACTTCTTAATATCTTTATTTATACTAGGTTCAACCAGGAAATCTTTGAGTAATTTTTTCCCTTCATTCACTCTATCTGTAAAAATATTTTCCTCAACAATAAAATTACTTGTATCTATCTTATTCAAGTCTAGAGAATGTATCCTAGAAAAAATGTAAGCTGCCTTATTTAAATCTCTATTATACTCTAAAGGTCTTCCATCTAAAAACTCCATAATCAATATTCCATAATTAAAATACGTCTTTGTATCGTCTACAAAAAATACCTTTGGGGTAACCCCACTTATCTCAAGTCTCTTTAAAGCTTCAAACTCATACCTAATCTGGCTTTTAACATCTATTTGACTCCCCGTATTTACCCTAAAAACATATTTTTTTTCGCCGCAATATATAGTAAAGTTTATGTTATACTCACCTTGAGCTAAGAATTTTACTTGAAAGTCATTCCCAAATCCTAAATATTTTAATTCTCTATTATTTTTAATATAATCTATAATTTTATCTTTCAGCATATTTTTTAACATTTTCCCTATCACTCCAACAATTTTGTATGAATTTTATAGTATTATGAGGAATTATCTTATCTTTCCAAATACCTTTTTTCATGTTTTCATAAAAAGCAAATAAATCTTCCTTTGTATCTATATCTCTGTGCTTTTCTATTAATGCGGTCTTTAGCCCCATTCCATTGGCAATATCAATTGTGCCCTCTAAAACTGACTTATTCCCCCATTTTATATCATTTATAAATAATTCCTTAGTCATTTTTTTCAGTCCAATAAAGAAATATCCTCCATCAAATGTAGGACCTATTACAACATCATTGTCTTCAAGCTCTTCAAAAGCTTTTCTTATTTCAAAAGGTTGAATATCTGGTATATCTGATCCCATTAACCCTACCTTTGTATACCCTTTTTCAAAAAGATATACCATTGCATTTGACATTCTCTCACCTAAGCTATCACCAGTTTGAGGAAAACACTGAATATAATCAGGCAATATGTTCTCTATTAAATAAAGAGAATCTTCTGGAGTAAAAGTTAAATATATATCTATTTCATCTTTGATAAAATTAAACGATTTGAAGATATCTAATAGAAAGGCTTTGTGTATTTCAGCACATTCTTCCTTAGTCAATGTACCGATTAGCCTAGTTTTAGTTTTACCTGGTATTGGTATTCGTGTCATCAATATTAGTGCATCCATATCTAGCCTCCCCTATAAATCTTACTTAATTTATCTGGAGATACACCTATTAAATATAACAATTTGATTTTATGCATCAAAAGTAGCGTTCTGAGCTGACCTCCTTTTATAAACCTTCTGGCTGACGTACCTATTGGTACTTTAATCATAGTCATTTTGCCTATTTTTGAAAGTTTCCTTGACAATTCCCAATCTTCCATCAACTCAATCTCAGGATATCCTCCTAATTCATCAAAAATACTTCTTTTAACAAATATTCCTTGGTCTCCAAAAAATAAGCCAAAGTATTTTGCTCTCCAATTAGATGTTACAGCTACAAATTTCATAAAACGTGTATCCAAGTCATAGAAATATAAAGAAAATCCTCCTCCAATATAACCAGATTCAATAGCTTCCTCTATTTTTTCTAAAGAACCTTCATGTATATATGAGTCTGAATGAACAAACCATAGAATATTTCCCTTTGCATTTTTGGCTCCTTTGTTCATTTGCTTAGCTCTGCCCTTTTCACTCATTATAACTTTCGCATATTTTTTCGCTATATCAACTGTATTATCTACACTACCACCATCTACAACAATAACCTCTTTATCTCCTTTTAATTTATTAATCTGTTTAAGTAAAGACTCTATACTTTTTTCCTCATTAAGTACAGGTATTATTATAGATATCATAAAATCACCAACTTATACGTTTTTTAGTCCGTTCATCAAAAAATACTGCCTTTTTATAATCTATATTAAGAAACACCTCGTCCCCTACTTGAAAATTAATTTCTGGTTTGCTTAAGCACTTAAAAAGATGTCCTCTTGCAGTAACATTATAGTATATTCTATCCCCTGCATATCTTCTTGTACTTATTATCCCTGGAATTCCTGTACTAATTTCTTTAGGTAATAGTTTAATTTCTTCTGATCTAATCATTGCTATAACCCTTCTATTGCCACTATAATCTATTTCATAAGTTCCAAAATCACTTACAAATTTCCCATCTTTAATTTCACCTTTTATATAATTTTTTTCTCCAAAAAAATTGGCAACATCAATAGTAGAAGGGCTTTGGTAAAGCTCTTTTGGTGTACCTACTTGTTTAATCTCTCCATCCATCATTACTACTATCTTATCTGAAGTCATAAGAGCTTCTTCTTTATCATGAGTAACTAAAATAGTAGTTATATTAAGTTTTCTTTGTATGTCACAAATAAAATCTCTCATGGCCTCTTTTAATCTAGTATCTAAATTAGAAAATGGTTCATCAAGCAATAAAACCTTCGGTTCTATTGCCAATGCCCTTGCAATTGCTACTCTCTGTCTTTGCCCACCTGAAAGCTCTTTGGGATATTTTTTTTCATGTCCTCTTAATTCAACTAAATCAATCATCTCTTTAACTTTTTTTAGCCTTTTAGATTTTTTCACTTTTGCCATTTTCAAACCAAACCCTATATTTTCTTCTACAGTCATATGAGGAAAAAGAAGATAATCTTGAAAAACTATAACTGCTCCCCTTTTTTCAACTGGAACATTCATAACAGAATTACCATTAAACAATACATCACCTTCATCAGGTTTTATAAGTCCTGAAATTATCTTAAGAGTTGTAGTCTTACCACAACCTGAAGGACCTAATAGTGAAACCATCTCCCCTTCTTTTACCTGTATATTTATATTATTAAGTATCTTTTTACCATCAAAGGTCTTGGAAATATTTTTTAGTAAGATTTCAGACATTATACACTACCCCTTATAGATAAAAATGGTTTTCAGTTTTATAATATATTTTAACAACTTTTTCAACTGACAATAATACAATTAAAACTGTAAGAATAAAAACTACACTAAATGCTGAAGCCATCATCCTATCCCCACTCTGGATATATGGGAATAAAAGCATAGAAAATGTAACTATTTTTCCTCCACCTATTAAAAAAGTTAAGAAATATTGACTAAAAGAAACTATGAAAATAAGACTTCCAGCCGATATTAAACCTGGAGTTATCAAAGGAAGAGTAATTCTAAAAAAAACCTGCATTGGTCTCGCCCCTAAAACTCTTGCTTGCATCTCCATTGACTCACCTATTATCTCAAATACATCAGTTAAAATTCTAATTCCATAAGGTAAACATGGAATTAAATGAACTAAAACAACTCCCCAAAATGTGTTAGCAAGTCCTAGTTTTATAAATGCAACATGAATTCCCATAACTACTGTCAATGGCGGAACTATTATCGGTGCTAATACAAGTATTTTTATAATTTTTTTCCCTTTGAAATTATAAACTCCCAACGCTTTTGCAGCAGGTATACTTATTATCAATGTTATAAAGGTAACTACAGAAGATAGCCATACACTAAAAAGTAGTACCTTAATAGCTTTGTTAGAAAAGCTAAAGATGTATCTATAACCTCTTAAACCAAAACTATTAGGAAATATATGAGGCCAAGGCCAGTTATTAGTTATACTCCATATTAATAAAATAAATAGAGGAAAAATTAAAACAAATATAAGAAAATACATTACTGCTGTATATATAAAGTTACTTTTTTTCATTTTTATCACCCATTATATTTGGACATCAATTTGAAAGTTCTATTGTAAATCCATACAAATAACACAGAAATAAAAGTTATAATCATATTTATTACCATTGTATAAGGACGATTTGTTAAATCTGGATTTGTATATTCAATATAAGCCTTAACAGGTAGTGTTTTCGGTGTTGTAGGTCCCAATAAATACGGTACCTCAAAAGCCCCAAACGAAAAAGCAAATATTATTATAAAGGAAGAAAATATAGATGGCATAATTAAAGGCAACAGAATATGCCAAAATACCTGCCTATTATTAGCTCCAAGATTCAAAGCAACCTCAACGAGTCTATTGTTTATATTACTAAGAACTGTATATACTACCATAGCTATAAAAGGTATCTCTTTCCATAAATAAGCTATTACTATCCCAATTCCAAATCTATCAAAAACTAAAGATGGAAATTGACTCTGGCTATCTATTATTCCAATATTATAAAGTATCCTAGGCACAATTCCACTTTGCGAAAACAAATTATATACAAGTAAAGCTGCGATTGTATGTGGAACTATGATAGGTAACTTATAGATAAATTTTTCTATTCTCTTTTTATACCTACTTCTTAAAATAGAATAAGCCAATATAACTCCTACAACTACTGCAATTACAGATGAAATTAAAGAAATATAAAAACTAAACCTTAAGGACTGTAAAAAATCTTTATCCGTTAATACTTCAAAATAGTATCTCAGTGTAAAATCTTTTAGCCCTATTACAGAAAAGTAACCAAAACTCTGGACTAATCCCATGATTAGTCCAGAGATGAATATCCCTATTAATATCGTCAATGCAGGAATCAGAAGTATATATGGTTTCATTTTTGTATTCAATATTCTACTCACCCTCTACAGGTATGTTTTCTAACCATATCTCTTCAATAATAGGTATCAAATTTGCAGGCATCTCAGGAACTCTATGGTCTAACAAGTATTGTTGTGGTAATGTCCCTTTCCCTATTTTAACATTAGTAAACAAACTCTTTTCACTATCACTCAATTTATTGTTATCTAAAACTGGCAAATCTCCCCAATTTTTAGGGTCGTATTTTGAAGCTTGTGCTTCAGGACTCAAAATAAAATTAATAACAGCTAAAGCTCCTGCTTTATTTGGTGCATTAAAAGGTATCGCTAAAAAGTGAGTATTCCCAATAGT
The DNA here is from genome assembly GCF_050286925.1 of Caloranaerobacter longqiensis. Classification (NCBI taxonomy): domain Bacteria; kingdom Bacillati; phylum Bacillota; class Tissierellia; order Tissierellales; family Thermohalobacteraceae; genus Caloranaerobacter; species Caloranaerobacter longqiensis. The sequence goes on along the minus strand of NZ_JBFWFX010000012.1, from coordinate 38,476 downwards.
GCCATTATCAAAAATAAAAGTATCTGTCGTATCTGGAAACTCACCTGTCTGAATTTTACTTGCAGCATGGTTTGGATTATAACTCATAGTCATCAATACCTCATTATCTGAAAACATATTGTCAAGCTGAGATATTGTAGCTGGATATGTCTTACCTTCCCTCCATAAATAAGGTTTCAATTCTTTAAGATAGTCAATAGCTGGCTTGATTGCCTTTTTAACTGTCTCTTTATCTGGCTTCATATTCATAAATTGCTCATATCCAACAATATCGTATATTATATTTCTCACAAATGCACTACCTGTGAAATCTGGAGGAGCAGGATATGTCAACTTTCCAGGATTTTTCTTAGCCAATTCTAATAACTCTTTATAGTTTTTAGGTGTTTTGTCTATTTTATTCTTATCATATATCATAACAAGTTGAGCTTTACCATAAGGTGCTTCATAGCCATCAACCTTAAACCCAAAATCATATTTAACCTCATCAGAGTTACTATCAATGTATTTATTAAAATTAGGTAACTTATCTGTAAAAGGTCCGAATAATAGCCCATTTTCTTTAGCTGTATAGAAATTTTCACCATTAATCCAAACTATATCAATAGTTCCTTCTTGGCTATTTAATTGTTTCTCTCCTAATAATTTATTTAAAATATCATCAATATTCATAGGTACCCTATTTAAAGTTATGTCATATTCTTCTTTTAGCCTTTTAGCTAAATATGTGTCAATCCAATTATTCACCTTTTGGCTTCCACCCCAACCATAGAAGTTAACAGTAGTACCTTTAGCTTCAGCCAATATATCTTCCCAACTCTTTTCTAAAACATTTCCTTCTATCTTTTCGTTACCACTACACCCCACTAGACTTGCAACTAAAGCTAAAATAAGCAGTATACTTAAAAACTTTTTCTTCATAATACAACCTCCTCTATAATAAATATTTAAATAATATTTTAGTGCCTATAAAAGCCCCTACAAACATAAAAATTGCAAACACCCATCCATGTAAAGAAAGTGAAGGTATTGCACTAAAATAAGCTCCAATATTACATCCAAAGCTCAGTCTTGTCCCATATCCCATAATTATTCCACCCAATAACCCGAAGAATAATTGTCTTCTATTTTTTATTTTTTTTAATTTAAATTCAGATGCCCAAAGAACGGCCAATAACGCTCCAACGATTACAGCTAAATTTAATATTGTATAATAATTGCAAACGAAAGTTTCTCCTTTTCCCAATTCATTAGAATAAACATTAAAATAATACCAATCTAAACAATCAAATCCTAAAAACTCCAAAAATGACAATCCCCAATATAAAAAACCAGTTGTTATCTTCCATGGTTTCCCAGTTAATGCTAATAAAATAATGTTTAAAACTCCAAGCAAAATACCGCCTACCCAATACGGCCAAGGTTTTTTTATAATTTTTTCGTAAAATTTCATAACTTCAATATATCACCCTTTCATTTCCGCTTTTCTATATATATTTCCCATTCACCTTCTCCTACTTCAATATAATCTACATTATGACCCTGTTTTTTAGCCCATTCAACCACATTTTTAATGGAACAACTATGATCTGTTTCTAAAATTAACACATCTCCTATATTCATTTTTTTTAATTTTTTCATAGCCTTCAATAAAGGTATCGGGCATGCTTCATACATGCAATCTAGTTTTATCTCTGCCAATTATATCCCTCCTATATCAACTAGACATCAAATTGTTTTTCTTATCGTACCAATCTGCAATAAAATATAATACTGTAAGGAAAATTATTTGTAAAATTACTGCTGTTGGTAGCCCGATATACTTAGGTATATAAATTGTTGGCGACTTTTTAATAATAAGCTTATCCCAAAATTCAAAATTATACGCTCCTAATACAGTTCCTATAATAAATCCAATAAGTACAACAATTTGCAACAAAAAACCTTCGCCTATCCTCATAAGAGTTCCACTAGCACACCCACCAGCAATTACCATACCAATTCCAAAGAGTATTGCTCCTATAGCTGTATGAATCCCAACTGGGCTAATTTGACCTGGTAATCTATCTATATCAATAACACTACTATTATCTATTGAATCATATTGAATAATTCCAAACCCTATAGTTGCTATCATAAAAGCTATAATAATTGCTTTTAAAATAGATGTACTACCAACCATAATTGGGTCTCTGAAACTTGCAGCAAAGCAAAATCTTGATCTTTGCATCGTTATACCGATTAAAAGTCCAATAAGCCAGAAAATACTGTAAGTTCTGTTGCTCTGAAATAAAAAGATAAATATAATGATAGAAATAATTGACATTACAAATGCATAAAATTTTTGATTTTTTTTCCTATTAACTCTAATCTCTCTCTGCCTTCTTTTTTTCAATTCTTCAATTCTATTAGAAGACATATAATCAACCCCTAAACCATAAGTATGTTAATTATCAAACAAACTCCCTATAATCTATATTATACATTAATGATTATCCATTTCATATAGAGTATAATTATATAGGATAAAAATGTTTTATAGTTGTATTAATCCAAGTTAGACCTCTATAGTTAATAAAGTGATATAATAAACTTAGATTTGTTGAACTGATGCAAAATACAGAGATACATATTATAAATTAAACAAAGGAGGTAATTTGTATGAAAAAAATCAAGGTAATATTTGATTGTGATAACACTATGGGCTTAGAAGGAAAAGATGTAGATGACGGTCTTGCACTTATATATCTATTAGGTAGAAAAGATATAGATTTACTAGGTATTACGACAACTTATGGAAATAGCACAATTGACTCAGTATTTGAAAATACTAAAAAAATGTTTAAAGAATTAAATATAAATTTACCCCTTTACAAAGGAGCTAGTTCAAAATCTGAAAAAAATAGCCCTGCTGCCAATTTTTTAGTAGATATTGTGAATAAATATCCTAATGAGGTAACGCTACTAGCAACAGGTTCTCTTACAAATCTTAAAAACGCTTATGAAATTGACAAAGACTTTTTCAAAAAATTAAAACAGATTGTCTTAATGGGCGGCATAACAAAACCTTTAATCATTAATGGAAAAAATTTAGACGAACTTAATTTCTCATGTGACCCAGAAGCTACCCATATTGTATTGACATCTGGAGTTAAAATAACAGTTTTAACAGGACATATTTGTCTACAAGCGTTCTTTGGTGAATACGAATACAAAAGATTGATGAATAGTAAATCTAAAATATATAAATACATCAAAGATAAAACCATTAATTGGTTTAACTTTGTAATGGCTGAATTCGGTATAAAAGGATTTTATAACTGGGACATAGTTGCTGCAGTTTATGTGACAAATCCAGAATTATTTGATGAAAACTATCAAAATATAATATCTACCCCAAATGATTTAGAAAAAGGATATCTTATAATAGATAAAAACTCACATAAAGGTTATAAAATTAATATACCTACTAAAATTAAAGATGTAGAAAGATTTAATAATATAATTTTTGAAGCATGGGATAATGTAATTATATAATTACTTACAAAATCTACTTTTCATTTTTCTTTTGCTCTAACCTATCTAATATTAAATTATATCCTTCCGCTCCATAATTAAGTGCCCTATTTATTCTACTAATAGTTGCTGTAGAAGCACCTGTTTCATTTTCAATCTCTATATAAGTTTTATTCTCTCTTAATAATTTTGCAACCTGAAGTCTCTGAGCCAGAGACTTTATTTCTTTTATTGTACAAATATCTTCAAAAAATCTATAACACTCTTCTAAATTTCTAAGTTCTAAAATAGCTTCAAAAAGCTCATCTATATGAGGATCTTTTATTTTAGAGTTATAAGACATTGAACCCCTCCCAAAAAACAAATTTTAAATTTTAAATGTTAAATGCTAAATATATATATATTGTCATCTATATCTTTACTGCTTCTGATAACTATCGGCCGTCGACTATTGACCAATTTTACATTTTACATTTTCAATTTTTCATTTCTTACATCTCTGTTCCCTGTCTACCAAAGGCTTTTTAAAAATCTATAAATCTATAATATTTTTATTTGTTTTACAAATACTATTTTTGAAGTCTATCCTCAACATATTATAAAGGAAGTGATATTTTGAAAAATTACTATAATAAAAACAAACCTAAATCTTCAAATGGACAAGATATTATACTTTCAACATACAATGCAGAAAAATATCCAATAATAGAAAAAGAAACAAATGCATTTGTATTCCCTTGGAATATGCAAAGAGATGTAGACGCCATTGATACTATGAGATTTTATTCAGAAACTACTCCTATTACTGAAAAAAGAGGAATTGAAGGAATTCCTGCTAGTCCAAAAAATATGGAAAATACTGAGCTAAGGTAGAGGCTTGCAATTGCAAGCCTTATATTTATTTGGAAGTAAACTCCTTTATTCCCTCAAGCCCTACAATATCTATCCACTCTGTAATTGTTTTACCTTTAATTACTATGTCCTCGTTTAAATCCCTTAATGGTACTAAAACAAAAGCTCTTTCTTGAATTCTAGGATGGGGTATTGTTAACTTATCGTCATCTATAAAAACATCATCATAAATCAATATATCGACGTCAATAGTTCTAGGACCCCATCTGAAATAACGCTCTCTTTTTAATATTCTCTCAACTTTCTGACATTCTTCTAAAAGTTCAAATGGACTTAAAGCAGTCTCTATCTCTATACATAAATTTAGAAATCTATCCTGTAAAGTATACCCCCAGGGTTCGGTCTCATATATTTTAGAAACTTTTATTACTTCAGTATCTTTAAAGTTTTTAATAAGCTGTATAGCTTCCTTTAAATTATTAAGTCTGTCTCCTAAATTTGTTCCTAGCCCAAGATACACCTTAGCCATTGTTTCTTACTCTCCTTATTTCTACGCCAAAATAGTCAAATATCCCATTAACAGGAGCTTGAGGTTTCTTTACCCTTACAACTATCTCTTTAACATTTTTAAATTCATTTAAAACTTTTATTGCAATATTTTCAGCCAAAGCCTCAATAAGTTTAAATGTATTGTTTTCGCATATATCTTTGACTGTTTCATAGACTTTAGCATAATTTACTGACTGAGTTAAATCATCAGTTTCTCCTGCCCTTTTTAAATCGCAAAAAATTTCCAAATCAATGATAAATTTTTGACCTATAACATTTTCTTCCTTTAATGCCCCATGATAGGCATAAAAGTTTAAGCCTTTTAGTATTATTTTATCCAAAATATCCCTACTTTCTAAAAATAGCATCAGTTACTTTAGCAGCTCGTAAGTTTTCTTTTACATCATGTACTCTTACAATATCTACTCCTTGCATGATTCCCATAACTGTTGTCGCTATAGTACCTTCAACTCTTTCCTTTGGAGGTAAGTCCAAAATCTTACCAATCATAGATTTTCTAGAAGTACCTAATAAAATTGGATATCCTAATTCAGTAAGTTCTTTAAGTCTGCGCATAACTTCCATGTTTTGTTCAGGAGTTTTTCCAAAACCAATCCCTGGGTCTAATATAATATTCTTTTCTTTAACACCTGCTTCTTTTGCTAATCTAATACTTTCTTTCAGAAAATCTTTTATAGATTCCATAATATCTTTTTTATATTCAGTCCCTATTTGGTTATGCATAATAATAACTGGGACATCATATTTAGCAACAACTTTTGCCATGTTTTTATCTCTTTGAAGTCCCCAAACATCATTTATTATATGACAACCAAGCTTTAAAACTTCTTCAGCAACCCTGGATTTATAAGTATCTACTGAAATTGGTATATTAATTTCCTTAACTAATCTTTTAATTACTGGAATTATTCTTTTTAATTCTTCTTCTTCAGATACTTCCTGGGCTCCAGGTCTTGTTGACTCAGCTCCTACATCAATTATATCTGCACCTTCTCTAACCATTTCTTTTGCATGCTCAACTGCTTTATCTATATCAAAATATTCACCACCATCTGAAAAACTGTCAGGAGTTACATTTAATATCCCCATTATATAAGTTCTTTTGCCAAATTCAAACATAATATCCCCCTTTTACTTGTGGTTTATCAAGCTCATAACTTCTGCCCTAGATTCTGGTCTTGTTTCAAATATACCTCTTACTGCTGATGTAACAGTTTTTGAACCTGGTTTTTTTACTCCTCTCATAGTCATACACATATGTTCAGCTTCAACTACAACTACTACACCGTAAGGCTCAAGAACTTCCATTAAAGTATCTGCAATAGTCTTAGTAATTCTCTCTTGTAGTTGGGGCCTCTTTGCAACGGTTTCAACTACCCTTGCAAGTTTAGAAAGCCCTGTAAGTTTTCCACCTTTAGGTATATATGCAACATGTGCTTTACCAAAGAAAGGTACTAAATGATGTTCACACATTGAATAAAAAGGTATATCTTTAACCAAAACTAATTCCTCATATTTTTCATCTTGGAAGTAAATCTCCAGATGTTTTTTTGGATCTTCATTTAGTCCTGAAAATATTTCTTCATACATCCTAGCTATCCTATCAGGTGTCCCTCTAAGTCCTTCTCTATCTGGGTCTTCACCTATTGCTTCTAAAATATCTCTAATGGCTCTTTTAATCTTTTCTTTATTCATATTTACATCTCCTTTTGTATGTTTTCTCCTATAATATAATCAAATACTTCTTTTAATTTTTCAATGTCGTATTCATTATAAAAATCCACAGCAATGCTGAACAAATCGTTATTCAAATCTCTAAGACTTTTTAACAGTTTTTTATCCTTCGGAATCCACATATTATTTAACCTATAATATAATTTTATCATCTCCTTAAGACATAAATTTGAAAGAAAATGGTATTCATACTTCGGTCCATTTTGTAGCTTCTTAAGCTTTTTAAAATAATCATTTATCTTAATTATACAGTTATTTATTTCATAATCTTCTATTTTATCTGGTCCTTTATTATATTCTTTAACAGACTCTCTAATAATATAATCACCAAATCCATCTTTATCATATACTAATTTACCATCTTTAAGACATTCAATAAAGAATTGTTCTCTTTTCTTAATTAATTCTTCTGAAACTTTTTTCGAAAAATAGTTCATATCGAATTCTACACCCGAAATCTTTAGAATCTTCCTTATCTGTCTGCTGCCTTTTTCTGTTATTACAAATATATCTATATCACTTAATTCTACATCAAATTCTAAATTTCTCATAGAACCTACTAAAATAATAGAAGTTACATCTATATTTTTTTTAATTTCCTCTATTTGTTGTTCAACAATTTGTAAAACATCCATAAAGTTTTTCCTCCAAAGCAGTCTTCAATTTATAAAAAACTTCATTATCTTCGTCATACGTTATGTCTTCAATTTCTCTAACCTTTAAAACATCCATTAAACTATTAGTTATAAAAGCAAAATCGAATTTATTTAAATCTCCTATATCTATTATACATTCATGTACCTCTATTCCTATGCTCTTTGCTATTTTTATAACCTCTCTTCTCATTATACCTGGTAATATATTTAAAGAAAGCTCTGGCGTAAAAACTTCATTTCCCCTTATAAAAAAAATATTTGTCATTGTGCCTTCAAGTATTTTATTATCAGTGTTTATTATTAAAGATTCATCAAAACATTTCTTTAAAGCCAACCTCTTTAAATAAATATTTTCAAAATAATTTGCAGTTTTATGTCTATATATAAAACTTTCTCCCCTTCTTATAGGAGCGATATTGAGCTTATAGCCTCTAGTGTAATCTTCATCCTTATAATGTATATCTCTTATCATAAAGTTATAACCTTCATCAAACACAGTAATCCTCAACGCTTTATAATCATAATTTTTTACATATTCATATACTTTTTTCTCTAATTCTTCATAAGAGATATTAATTTCTATATTTAATTCCCTAATCGAATTATACATTCTATCAAGATGTTCTTTTATAAGTATTGGATTTCCTTTATAAATTTTTACTGTCTCAAATATACCAATACCAAACTTAAAAAGTTCGCTATTTTCAGTTGCTTTCCTCTTCATATTTCCTTGATTTGCCCCCTAAGTGCTTTTATTATAGATTTGGCCTTATGGAGGGTTTCTTCGTATTCTTCATTAGGATTTGAATCCCAAGTTATTCCTCCGCCTACTTGAAAATATACACAATCGCCCTTTTTAACTATAGTCCTTATCGCTATATTTAAATCTGCAGAACCATCAAATCCCAAATAACCTATGCAGCCTGTATATACATTCCTTTGATTTGGCTCTAACTCATCTATTATCTCCATAGCTCTTACCTTTGGAGCACCTGTAATAGAACCTCCAGGAAAAACTGCTTTTAATAAATCTACTAAATCTTTATCTTCGTCCAATTCTCCAATTACAGTAGACACCAAATGATATACGTTGGAATATTCTTCTAGCTTAAAAAGTTCAGGCACTTTTACACTTCCTACTTTAGCTACTTTCCCTATATCGTTTCTTTCTAAATCCACTATCATTAAAAGTTCTGCCTTGTCCTTTTCGCTATTTATAAGCTCTTCTCTTAAACGCATATCTTCTTCATACGTCTTACCTCTAGGTCTTGTCCCCTTAATTGGTCTAGTTTCTACAATTCTGTTCTTTACTTTAATAAATCTCTCGGGAGAATTTGAAAGAATTTCAACTTCATCAAATTTGAGATAAGCACCAAATGGCGCAGGACTTACCGTTCTTAAATCTCTATATATTTCATATCCTGTATTTGCTACCTTTCCCTCAAATCTTTGTGTAAGATTGACTTGATATACGTCCCCAGCTCTTATATAGTCTCTTATTCTCTCTATGCTTTGTAAATACTCCTTTTTTGTAAAATTAGACTTTAATATTACTTCTGGATATTCTTTATTCTGATAGCATATCGAATCAATACCGTTTATCTCTGCATTTTTTATTCTTTCTAGAACTTTCTTTACAATAATATTTTCTAATTTTTCGTCTATATCTGGCGTTGCAATATAAGTCCTGTTTTCTAAATGGTCTACTACAATTACCCAGTTATAAAATCCTAAATATAATAGTGGTATGTTTATATCATCTACTGCACTGCCTGGTATTTTTTCTAAAAATCTGCACAAATCGTATGAAAGATATCCTACTGCACCTCCAATAAAAGGTAGATGAGTAGAATTTTTAATTTTGTATTTATTCAACTCCTCTTTAAGTATATCAAAAGGATTTGTAGTATTTTTGTAAATTTTTATTATTTTAAATGGATTGGAACTAATAAAAGAGTATCTACCTAATCTATTTGGATCCATCCCACTATCAAGAATAAAACTTAAACTATCGTCTTTAAATATTGTATATAATTCAAATGAATTGAATTTAGTAGATATTTCTTGTATCATTTTAATTTTCTCCTCTTGCTTGTTTTATGAAATTATTAAGCAATTCATGACCATTTTCTGTCAGAATAGCCTCTGGATGAAACTGCATGCCTTCTATTAAATATTTTTTATGCCTTATTCCCATTATCTCTCCCTCGCTAGTTTCAGCTGTAACTTCCAAATCATCAGGGAGAGTAGTTCTATCGATAACAAGCGAATGATATCTAGTAACTTTCAAAGGATTATTAAGTCCTCTAAATACTCCTTTATTATAATGAATTATTGGTTCTACTTTCCCATGAACTGGTCTTATCGCTTTTATAATTTTCGCTCCGAATACATGCCCTATTGTTTGATGGCCTAAACAAATGCCTAATATCGGCACTTTGCCCTTGAAATGTTTTACTATATCTATTGAAATGCCAGCTTCGGAAGGTGAACAAGGGCCAGGAGATATAACAATAATCTCTGGATTTAATTTTTCTATCTCTTCTAATGAAACCTCATCATTTCTTTTAACTAATATTTCTTCCCCTAATTCTGCTAAATATTGATATAGATTATATGTAAAAGAGTCGTAATTATCAAGCATAAAAATCAAAAAATATTCCTCCCTCTTTAACCCACTATTTTGACAAATAATTTCAATTTTCTGCCTTTAAGTTAATTTTAAACTTATATCTTATCAGTGTCAATTGGGAAAGGAAAGGAAATGGATAGCGACATCAATCATCGAAAATACGACATATTTCCTGGGAAATGTAGAATGCTGTACATTTCTTCTAAATCTATTCCTTCACAAGCAGATACATGCCTCACTATTCTTCCTGATTTTACAAAAATAAATTTTGAACCTATATGCCTTACAAAATCTAAAATGTGGCTTGAAATCACAATTATACACCCTTTATCTTTAGCTTTTTTTATTTCATTTTTTAAAGAAATAATTCCTTTAGTATCTAACCCATTTGTCGGTTCATCTAAAATAATTAAATTAGGGTATCCAAGAAATGCAACTATTATTCCTATCTTTTTCTTCATCCCCATTGATAATTTTTTTATAAATTCATCTCTGTATTCCAATAAATCAAATTCAAAAAGCAGTCTTTTTATCTCTTCTTCGAAATCAGCAATTTCCTTCATTACAGCTACAAATCTCAAAAAATTGTATACCGTTAATCTATCATATACAAATACATTTTCAGGCAAATATCCTATTTTAAATTTTGCATTTACATCAACGGTTGGAATATCATCAATAGTACATATACCACTATCACTTTTCATTACTCCAGCCAGTATTTTTATTATAGTTGTTTTGCCTGCTCCATTAGGTCCTATTAGACAAATAACTTCCCCTTGATTAGCATTTAAAGTAAAATCTTGTATTCCTCTACCACTTTCATATATCTTTGATACCTCTTTAACTTTTAACATGCTATTCCTCCACTTTATACCAATTATTTTTCCCCTTTCTCATTCCAACATAAATAACAAAAAAGATAATAATCGGAAAAATTATAATTAATATAGTAGAAAGTAACATTGGAATATCCGTCTTATGGTGTATATTAGGATAGAAAAATGATAATACGCTACAATAGTACATAGCTATAATAAAAGAAATTATAAAAATGGAAATTATACTAATTATAAAATGCACTATGCTAATTTTGCATGTTAAAGTTTCTAATATTAAAAATATAATTGGTATACAACAAGATAATACTACTAAACTACAAATCTTTGAACTTATAAATGTTCTATATTTTATAGGCAACATTTTATATAAACTTGAGTTTTCTGCTTCAATTTTATATAATTCTTGTGAAAAAAGCATGTTAAAGAAAATATATATACATATCAATATCAGATTTTTTATAAAATCTATCTTATGAACATTTATAATCACTACAGAAAATATCAAAATAAATATAATTTGTATTATTTTATAATCTAGCCTTTGAGTTAACATTGAAATATCTTTCAATAAAAATTCAATAATTTTGTTATTATGCTTATTAAATCTTTTATACATAAACTCATCTGTAAATCTAATTTTATATATTTTAAATCTGTTTCTGCCGGTATAATATTGCTGTATATATTTTCTTCTACACCAAAAAATAACATTAAATGCAACTACTAAAAATAAACCTATCTGCATAATATTGAAATCAAATAAAAATCGTTTTAAAGTTTGCAGTTCTTTTATTTTACCTATTTTATACAATCCTTCAATTATGAATTTTTTGGCATCTGAAATAATTAAATGTGTAAAATCAAAATCAATCCACAAATATTTAGTAAAAAATATAATACATATAAATATTACTACATTTTTTATTTTGATTAACATTTTACTTCTGTTGATATAATAAAGCCATACTAGTCCAAATATTATTAAAAAAAAGAAAAAGCTAGCTATTATATTCTTAAATATACCAATCTCCTTTTCAAAACTTAATATAATATATGAGCTTGATATAATGATAAAAGCTGCTTTTTCCTTCAATAGAGATATTAAAACTAATTGCTCTTCTTTAAAACCAATACTTCTTAAAAATAATAATTCTCTACTATTAATAAACTTCAATATATCATTTCGAATAAATATAAACGATATTGCTATATAAATATATATCATTGAGTTGTATATTAAATAATAGTTAGCCTTATAATTTTGTATTAATGCAAAAAATATTTTCTGGCCTATTAAATTTGCCAGAATAATTAAAATTAAGTATATTAATATATTAATCAAATATCTCAAAGAAAAGCTGAACCCATTATTATTCAATTTTTTGTAACTCAATATTTTTTTTAAATCTTCTAGCATTTTGAACGCCTCTTTAAAGGTATAATAATTCCATTAATATCCTCGTATTCTAACATTCCCTTTACTTGGAGAATTAATATATAATTTTACTCCATCTTCAGATAATTTTATACCATCTAACTTTATATTTCCTTTTTCTAATCCACTAATACTAACTTTAGTATCTTTAGGAATTTCTATTTTCACATCTCCAACTTTAGATCCAAACATATATTCACCATTATAATCAATTATTCTTAAGCGTACATTCACATCCCCTATTTCTGATTTAATATTTGCATTTACTAATTTCTCCATATCTAAATCTATTTCGCCAACTCTCGTGATAACATCAAGCTTCTCACTTCGCCCTTTAACTGTAATATCCCCTGTATCAGACACTAACCTAATTGCTTTTGCCTTTTTAAAATCAGCATCTATGTTACCTATCTTCAACTTAATATTTGAATTCACTACTTCCATCATATCTAAATCTATTTTACCAACTCTCGTTACAATATTAAGTTCTTCACTTTGTCCTTTAACTCTAATATCTCCCGTATCAGATGTTAGTCTAACTTCTTTTGATTTTTCCAAATTAACATTTATATTCCCAACATTTGTTTCTGCATTCACTTTTTCCAACGCTGCATCTATGTCTATATTTCCAATTCTAGTAATAACATCAATTAATAATAATTTCTCTGGTATGTTAACTTTTAGTTTCGCTGTTATGTTATATATTCCTTCTGGCTTAGCATTGCTAATAGAATTAATTTCTATCGTATCTCCATTTCTTTCTATTTTATAATCCATATTCTTTAGCATTTCCTCTACGACTTCTTCATTTTCACCTTTAACTTTATTAAATACTTCCATAACAATTAAATCGCCTTTTGTTCTTTTTACTTCTACGTCTGATATATTTGCATTTATTTTAAGTTTTTTACAATTAGCTGCATCTATTTCTTTTTCATATGACATATCTTTTTCATATTTTTCTGTGTCATCAAATTTAATTATTATTACATTATCATCACAACCAGAAAATAGACTAATTCCGAATATAGGTAATATAGTTAATAAAAATAGTTTAATAATTTTTTTCATTATTAATTTGCCTCCCTTTTAAACTAACTTATATTATTTATGCATTAATACATAATAAGAACAAAATTTTCGATTTAAATAAATTGTATAAGGTAAATTTCGCCTATATCCATTACGTCGCTTATTTCTTTGTGTTATAAAAAGACAGCAGACTGGTTTTTACACAATCTGTCATCCCTTTATATATGATTGTTTTATTCATTCAACCAAATATTATATTTATTCTCTAGCTTTTGAAGCTCCTGACTTATTTCTTCATCTGTATATGATTCATCTGCAAAAATAAATTTTGTCATTTCTTTCATTAACAAAAATTCAATAGCATCTATTGTTCTATCTTTCTCTGCGAAAGGTTTATAATTACCTGTTTCTATCTGCTCCAATATAAACTTTCTTAATTTAACTGCTTTTTCATTTATATTATTTTGCTTTTCTATTTCTTCTATCTTGCTCTCTATAGCCTTACTTACAGGATATGTATCGAATTTACTTTTAAACATCTCTATTTGCATTTCATCACTCAACAATCCATTCAAAAACTCGATTCCCAGTTCTACATTTTTACCATTTCTATTTACTAAAAATGCCCACGTTTTAAGCTTCGGCTCACTATATACCACATTAGGTAGAATAACATCTTTGTCAATATCTACAACTAGACCCATTTTCAAAGTTTTTAAAGCGTTTCCAGGATAAAACTTTCTCAACATTTTATCATAGATCAAATTAGCCATTTCTTTTGCTTTCTTATATTCATCTGAACTCGACTCGAATATCATTTTATAATAATTTTCGCATTTATAGTCATCATATAATATGTATTTACCAGAATTGATTTCTTCCTTTATAGACTTTATATACTTAATAACTTCTGGTTTATTAAGACTAATTTTCTTATTAGATAAATCTAATATATCTAAATCATACACTATATTATCAACAAGTTCCCAATATAACTCTGGAATTAAATATATAGGTTCATGATTTAACCATTTTTCTTTTATCTCAAGATAATCTTTTCTACTCCAATTAAAGTCTGGTTCTTTTAGCCCCAGTTCATTAAGTACTTTACCATTTAATTCAATAGGCTCATAAACCATTCCAATAGGTACAAAATACTCATTTCTCAAGTTATCATATACTTTTTCAAGATTTCCAATTTTTCCATCTACTTTTAATACAATCCCGCTGTTTATATATTTTTCATATGTATCGTAATATGAAATAAATATAAGTGTAGGACCTTCTGTTGCATACAACTTAGTACTCAACTTCTTTGAATAATCCTCATAACTGCCACTAATTACATCAAAGTTAACTTTTACACCTTTTTCTTTTTCAAATTTGTACCTATATGTTTTAAAAATATTATAGTAATAACCTAATCCATCTAAGTCACCTTTCCATATAGCAATAGTTATCTCATTTTGTTCCTTTACCGCTTTATTTTTATTATCATTAGCATCATTTTTTGATGCATTTTGACTTATGTCTGAACATCCAGCAGTCAATAATAATACTAAACTCATCAGTAAACTTATGAGTTTTTTCATTTTCATAAATATCACTCCTCTTGTAAATTACGGTATCGCAAAATAAGATATTAAAAACATTATTAAATCATTATAATATCATGCCAACTAATGTAATCAAATTAGGATAGTAATTTACTGTCCCAATTCCCCAATATTTCTCCTATAATACATATTTTAAAAATTAATCTTTTCAATATTATCATATGCAATCTCTCTAGCTTCTTCTAAAGAATTTCCTATTTACCTGATTAATCTTCAATTATTTATCATTTTTCTTTCTCAATAAGACGCAATAATTCTTTTTCTTCACTCCACTCATCATTACCACCTGTAGGAGGAATATATTTAATCCACATTTTTTTATCCATTCTGTCACCAACCGGTAATTATTTTAAATAAAATATACCTATAAATAAACTACTATCCTTATCTCCCAATAAATGTTTAATTTGTATTTTTATTTTATTTTACCATATAATATCAAGTAAGCAAATAGCAAAAATGAATGACAAATACAAATTGGGACAGTAAGTTTAGCTTACTGTCCCAATTTCCCAATATCTCTTCTATAATACATATTCTCAAAATTAATCTTTTCAAGATTATCATATACAACTTCTCTAGCTTCTTCTAGAGAATTTCCTAAAGCCGTAACTGTAAGTACTCTACCTCCATTTGTATAAATTTTACCATCTACTTTTTTCGTTCCTCCATGAAAAACAATAACTTCTTTATCAACTCTATCTAGTCCTGTAACTAGCTTTCCTTTTTCATAGCTTACTGGATAACCTCTTGATGCTGCTACTACACATACACAATGTTTATCTTCCCATTTCAAATCATCTTCTATCAATTTTCCAGACAAAGTCTTTTCAAAAATTTCAATTATATCGCTCTTTAATCTTGGGAGTATTACTTCGGTTTCTGGATCGCCCATTCTAACATTAAATTCTAAAACTTTAGGACCGTCCTTTGTAAGCATAAGTCCTATAAATAAAATTCCCTGATAAAATATTTTTTCCATATTCAACCCATACATAATACGATCCAATATTTCTTCTCTAATAGTATTTTTTAGTGCTTGAGTAAATAATGGGTGTGGTGAAAAGCATCCCATACCACCTGTATTCGGTCCTTCATCTCCTTCAAATATCTTTTTATAATCTTTTGCACTCTCCATAGGTATTATTTTTTTGCCGTCAATAATACATAAAAGTGATGCCTCTATACCTTCCAAATATTCTTCTATAACTATATTTTCACCAGATAAACCAAACTTTTTCTCCTCCATCATATCAATTATAGTTTTTTCAGCTTCTTGTCTAGTTTTACAGATTACTACACCTTTTCCACCAGCTAAACCGTCTGCCTTTATTACCAAAGGATATTCAAAACTACCGAGAGCTTCAATTGCATTTTTACTATTTTTAAAGGTTTTGTATTTCGCTGTAGGTATGTTATACTTTTCCATAAATTTTTTAGCAAATATTTTACTACCTTCTAGCATTGCACCTTTTTTATCTGGCCCTATTATATTAAGCCCTTTTTCTTTGAATTTATCGACAATGCCTTCTACCAATGGTGCTTCAGGACCTACTATAGTCAAATTAATATTCTCTTTTAAAGCAAATTCTGATAAAAGTTCTATATCTTCAGCCTTTATGTTTACATTTTCAGCAATCTCACTTATTCCTCCATTACCAGGTATGCAATATATTTTACTTACCTTCGGACTTTTAGATATCTTCCAAACTATTGCATGCTCCCTTGCACCACCGCCTACAACTAAAACCTTCATTCCCCATTCATCCTTTCATTTTCGCTATTTAATTCTGTCATTCGCTTTTTGTGTTTCGCTTTCCGCTCTTTATTTAGCAAATAACCAATAATGATCAACGAATTAATTTTACATTTTAAATTTTCAATTTTAAATTTATAATAATGCTAATGCTTAAAATGTCTTATACCTGTAAATACCATAGCTATACCATATTTATTTGCTGCTTCAATAGACTCTTTATCTCTAATCGAACCACCAGGCTGAATAATTGCAGTTATTCCTGCTTTATAAGCTGCTTCTACACAATCAGGGAATGGGAAGAATGCATCAGATGCCATTACACTGTTTTTAACTCGATTCCCGCCCTGTTTTATAGCATTCTCTAAAGCCCATATCCTACTAACCTGCCCTGGCCCAACAGCAACAGTTCCTTTATCCTTAGCTAATACAATTGCATTAGATTTTACATTCTTTACTGCCTTCCAAGCAAATAATAAATCCTCTAATTCTTTTTCAGTAGGTTTTCTCTCTGTTACAAATTTAAGTTCATCTTGTATAAGTTTAGTATTTCTGTCTTGAATTAATATTCCGCCTAGTACTCTTTTAATATCATATCCACTTTCTTCTCTTGCAGTAATTTCAGGTAAAACCAGTATCCTAATATTTTTCTTAGAAGTAAGCACTTCCAAAGCTTCAGCAGTATATGATGGAGCTATCACTACTTCTATAAAGATTTTATTTATCATCTCGGCAGTTTCTCTATCAATTTCCCTATTTGCCGCAATAATTCCACCAAATATTGACACTTTATCTGACTCATATGCTTTTTTAAATGCTTCACTAATAGTATTACCGCTACCTATACCACATGGATTAGTATGTTTTACAGCTACTACAGTCGGTTCTTCAAATTCCTTTAAAATCTCTAATGCACCATTTGTATCGTTTATGTTATTAAAAGATAGTTCTTTTCCATGAAGCTTTTTTGCCTGTCCTAAAGTTCCTTTTGTTGGATATACATCAGTATAAAATGCTGCTTTTTGATGAGGATTTTCTCCATATCTTAAATCTTGCTTTTTCTCAAATGTTAAAGTAATTAAATCTGGCATATCTATATTGGCTCTTTTGTTAAAATACTCTGATATTAATGCATCATAATGACTTGTATATTGAAATACTTTAGCAGCAAGATATTCTTTAGTCTTTAAACTTACGTCTCCTTTTTCCTTTAACTCATTTACTACTTTGTCATAATCATTAGGATCTACTATAACTGTAACGTATTTATAGTTTTTAGCTGCTGCTCTAAGCATAGATGGGCCACCTATATCGATATTTTCTATTATCTCTTCATGAGCTGCATTAGGATTACTTACTGTTTCCTTAAAAGGATATAGATTGTTAACAACCATATCTATACAGTCTATTTCAAGCTCCTTTAAAGTTTTAATATGATCATCATTATCTCTTATTGCTAATAACCCACCATGAATTTTAGGATGCAGTGTCTTTACTCTTCCATCAAGACATTCAGGAAAACCTGTTACATCTGAAATATCTATAGTTTCTATCCCATTTTCAGCAAGCTTTTTTCTCGTTCCTCCAGTTGATATAATTTCCCATCCTAACTCCTTTAACTTTCTTGAAAATTCTACTATGCCTGTCTTATCATATACGCTAATAAGTGCTCTTTTCAAAGTAAATACCTCCTCTTTTCATTTCCATTAGTTCCTAGCTACAAGCTACTAAAGAACAATATGCTACTAGTTACCAGTTGCCATGATACTGTAAATAGAAATGCAAAATGTAAAATTTAAATCTAATCCCTAATTATTACCTTTCTGCCTATGACTTCTAATTTGTTTTCACAAAACAATTTTACTGCCATTGGTAAAAGCTTATGTTCTACTTTCAACACTTTTTCTCTAAGCGTATCTACAGTATCATTATCATCTACAAAAACAGCTTCTTGTAATATAATAGGTCCTGTATCTGCTCCTTCATCGACAAAATGGACAGTAGCACCTGTTATCTTAACCCCATACTCTAATACTGCTCTATGGACTTTTTCTCCATAATATCCTTTCCCGCAAAAGCTCGGAATCAAAGAAGGATGTATATTAATAATTCTATTTTTATAATGATTGACAAACTCTTTGCTCAATACTTTTAAATATCCTGCTAATACTACTAATTCAACTTGCCGTTTTTCTAGTTCATCTAATATTTTTAAATCAAATTCTATATCACTATTAAATTCCTTCCTATTTATATAGAGAGCTTCTATTAAATTTTTTCTTGCTCTTACAAGCCCATAAGCATCTTTTCTATTAGAAATTACAACCTTTATTTTTCCATTTATATAGCCTTTATCTATACTATCAATCAAGGCCTGAAGATTAGTACCGCTTCCTGAAATTAAGACACCAATATTTACTGATGACATATTCTAATGCCACCTTCTCCCTTTTTTATCTCCCCTATTAGATATGCCCTTTCTCCTATGCTATTTAAATAATCTAATACTTTATCTCCATCTTCTTTGTCTACAGCTATAACCATTCCAATTCCCATATTAAAAGTAGAATACATTTCTTTTTTATCGATTCTACCTAATTTTTCGATTAATTTAAAAATAGCTGGTATATCTATATATCTAACATCTATATCTGCAACAAATCCTTCAGGAAGCATTCTTGGTATATTCTCATAAAATCCTCCACCTGTAATATGACTCATTCCCTTTACAACATATTTATCTAAAATCTTTTCAATTACATCTGCATATATACGAGTAGGTTTTAATAACTCTTCCCCCAAAGTCGTTCCCAATTCATCCACATATTGATTGACGCTGAATTTCTCTATTTCAAAAAATAACTTTCTAACTAAAGAAAAACCGTTACTATGAAGTCCACTAGATTTAAGTCCTATCAAAACATCTCCTTCAGAAATACTAGAGCCGTCAATAATTTTATCTTTATCTACTATGCCTACTGCAAATCCAACTAAATCGTATTCACCTTTACTGTAAACACCGGGCATTTCAGCAGTTTCTCCACCTATTAAAGCACATCCAGCTTTTACGCAACCGTTCGCTACTCCTTCAACTATTTTTGAAATAACTGTAGGCTCTATCTTATATGTCCCAATATAATCAAGAAAAAATAAAGGTTTTGCACCCTGGCACAATATATCATTTACACACATTGCAACACAATCTTCTCCAATTGTATCGTGCTTATCCATCATATAAGCGACTTTTAGTTTAGTTCCCACTCCATCCGTTCCCGATACTAAAATAGGTTCCTTGTATTTATCTGTATCTATTTTAAAAAGGCCACTAAAGCCTCCTATACTCGACATAACTCCTTTAGTATAAGTTCTCTTTACATGTTCTTTAATCAGATTAACCGCTTCATATCCAGCTTTAATATCAACACCTGCATCTTTATAAGTAATACCTTTAGTACCCATATAAACCTCCTTATAGGAATGTAAAATGTAAAATTAATGATTAAAAACTATTAACTCCTATTATTAAACACCAAATAATTTTACATTTTCCATTTTCAATTTTTCATTTTTATTTTTAGCCCAATGGTACTTCCATAGGATAATCACCATTAAAACAAGCTAAACAAAACCCTCCATTTTTACCTGTAGTTTTTATAAGGCCTTCGATAGATAAATAACTCAAGCTATCCGCATTTATCAACTTTCTAATCTCTTCAGTAGTATTCTTTGCACCTATAAGTTGTTTTCTCTCAGGAGTGTCTATCCCAAAGAAGCAAGGATACTTAACAGGTGGTGAACTTATTCTTACATGCACTTCTTTAGCTCCAGCCGATTTTAAAATATCTACAATTCTTCTTATAGTAGTCCCTCTAACTATAGAATCATCTACTAAAACGACTCTCTTCCCTTTTATATTTTCCTTTAATACGTTAAGTTTAAGTCTTACTCCCTGCTCCCTTAACTCTTGACTAGGCTTAATAAAAGTTCTTCCAACATATCTATTTTTTATTAATCCTTCACTAAAAGGGATTCCCGACTCTTCTGAAAATCCTATTGCAGCCGCCGTACCTGAATCTGGAACAGATATAACTATATCTGCATCAACTTTAGACTCTCTCGCAAGAATCCTGCCAGCTTCTTTTCTAGCAAGATAAACGCTAATTCCATCCATTATACTATCAGGTCTAGCAAAATAAATTAACTCAAAAATGCATAAACTTTTTTTGCACCATTTATCATATGGTATACTTTTCATACCTTTTTCATCAATGATAATGATTTCTCCAGGTTCTACATCCCTAATAAAATCAGCACCAACAGTATCTAACGCACAACTTTCCGATGCAATAACAAAACCTTTCTTTAATTTCCCTATACATAAAGGCCTTATCCCATATGGATCTCTTACTCCTATTAACATATCTCCCATAGTCAATACTAATGCATAAGAGCCTCTAATAAGTTCCATAACCTTTTTTATTGCACTTTCAATACCCGATTTATGATATCTTGCTATCAAATTAACTATTACTTCAGTATCTATAGTAGTTTGAAGTACAACACCTTCTTCTTCTAATATTTCTCTTATAGTATGAGCATTCACTAAATTGCCATTATGGGCTAATGCAATATCTCCATTTTTATACTTAACTACTAAAGGTTGAGCATTTGAAGCTCTACTTTCTCCTGTTGTAGAATATCTAACATGCCCTATACTTATATTGCCATCAAGATTTTTCAAAACATCGTCATCAAATACCTCAGATACCAATCCCATGCCTTTACAGTATTTGATTTTACCTTTATTATTAACAGCAATGCCGCAGCTTTCCTGTCCTCTATGCTGCAGCGAATATAATCCAAAGTAAGTAAGTTTAGAAATGTCTTTTATATCATTCGAATATATTCCAACTATACCACATTCTTCATTTAACTTATCACTACATGCTAGCCCATTATACATGGCAATACACTCCTTAATTTATCTGTAATATCCTCTACTTTAACATCAATTACTGAACTGCCATTAATTTCTATTGATAATTTATCTTTTATGGTTCTTCCTAATACTGTAAATGGGATTTCGTATTTATTACATAATTCTTTTAATTTGTCTACATTATTCGAATCTAAAGATACCAATATTCTTGATTGACTTTCTGAAAATAAGTATATATCTTCTCTTAAATCTGTATCTACTGAAATTTCAGCTCCTAAATTACCTTTAGAGCAGCACTCACATAATGCTAATGCTAATCCTCCCTCACTCAAATCGTGAGCTGACTTTATAAGTTTTTTATCTATAAGCTCAAGACATAAATCTTGTAATCTTTTTTCTAAATCTAAATCTATTTCTGGTACTTCACCTAATTCTAAACCATGAATTACCTTTAAATATTCACTTGCACCAATTTCTTCCTTAGTTGAACCTAAAAGTACAATAATATCGCCTTCATCTTTAAATTCCATAGTCATAACTTTATCTAGATCCTCTATAAGTCCTACCATTCCTATTATTGGAGTCGGATATATTGCATTTTCTGGAGTTTCGTTGTAAAAACTTACATTACCACTTACAACTGGAGTATTGAACTTCCTGCAAGCTTCACTTATACCTAAAATACTCTCTCTAAACTGCCAGAATCTATCTGGCTTCTCTGGATTTCCAAAATTAAGTCCATCAGTAATAGCTAAAGGTTTCCCACCAGTTACAACAATATTTCTAGCCGCTTCAGCAACTGCAATCTGAGCCCCTCTTCTAGGATTTAAATAACAATATCTACTATTACAATCTGTCGTAGCAGCTATGGCTTTATTCGTTCCATCAATTCTAATTACAGCTGCATCTGAACCAGGGGTTATTATCGTATTAGTTCTTACCTGATAATCGTACTGATTATAAACCCATTCTCTACTGCATAAATTTGTAGAGCTAAGCATTTTAAATAATGCTTCATTTAAATCATTAACTTCCTTTAATTTATCTATCGAAAGAGCTCTCTTTTTATCTATATACTCTGGCTTTTTGTATTCTCTGTAATATTTTGGTGCCTCATCAGCTAAAGATTTTG
The DNA here is from genome assembly GCF_050286925.1 of Caloranaerobacter longqiensis. Taxonomy (NCBI): domain Bacteria; kingdom Bacillati; phylum Bacillota; class Tissierellia; order Tissierellales; family Thermohalobacteraceae; genus Caloranaerobacter; species Caloranaerobacter longqiensis. Next base: position 15,764 of record NZ_JBFWFX010000012.1, on the reverse strand, counting down.
CAGGTACCCTGCCAACTATTTTGCCATTTTCCATAATAGTCAACATTCCATCATCCGTAACTTTTCCTATAACGGCCGAATGAAGTCCCCATTTATCAAATATCTTTTTAACCTTTTCTTCTGCACCCTTTTTTATAACAAGAAGCATTCTTTCTTGTGATTCCGATATCATTACTTCTACAGGTAGCATTCCTTCTTCTCTTCTAGGAACTAATGACACGTCTATTACCATACCTGAATTACCTCTAGAAGCCATTTCACTACATGCTGATGTTAATCCAGCAGCTCCTAAATCCTGTATGCCGACAACATAATCTGTATCTAGAAGTTCAAGACAAGCTTCTAATAACAACTTTTCCATAAATGGGTCTCCAACTTGGACTGCTGACCTCTGTTCTGCTGTTTCTTCAGTCAATTCTACAGAAGCAAAACTCGCTCCTCCTATCCCATCTCTTCCAGTAGATGCCCCTACATACATAACTAAATTCCCAACACCTGCTGCAGTTCCTCTGTGAATTTTATCGTGTTCAATAACCCCAATACACATAGCATTTACTAAAGGATTGCCTTGGTAACATTTGTTGAAATATACTTCTCCACCTACCGTTGGAATACCGATGCAGTTTCCATATCCTCCAATTCCTGAAACTACTCCACTAAATAAATATCTCATATGAGCGTCATCTTCTATTTCTCCAAATCTTAGAGAATTTAGAAGTGCTATTGGTCTTGCTCCCATTGCAAAAATATCTCTGATAATTCCTCCAACACCAGTTGCAGCTCCTTGATAAGGCTCTACTGCGGAAGGGTGATTGTGGCTTTCTATTTTCATTGCTATAGCTTTGTTATCTCCTATATCAATAATTCCAGCATTTTCACCAGGCCCTTGAAGTACTCTTTCATTTGATGTTGGAAAATGCTTAAAAAGTGCTCTTGAGTTCTTGTAACTGCAATGTTCAGACCACATAACACCGTACATATTTAACTCTAAATTATTAGGTTCTCTGCCTAAGATTTCTAATATTTTATCGTATTCTTCCTTAGTAAGTCCTACACTTTTCCAAGGCTTATTATTCATCACTTGAAATGTCCCCTCTCTAAATAATCTATTATAGATTTGAATAGCGCTAGTCCATCTTCATTTTCTAACAATAATTCTGAAGCCCTTTCAGGATGCGGCATCATTCCCAATACATTACCCGATTTATTACATATTCCTGCAATATTTTTTACAGAACCATTCGGATTTGATTTTTCATCTATTAGACCATCTTTACTGCAATATCTAAAGACAATTTGATTATTCTTTTCGAGCTGGGCTAATCCTTCTTCATCAATGAAATAATTACCTTCACCATGAGCTATAGGTATATTAATAACCTGTCCTTTTTCATAATTTAAAGTAAAAGGTGTAGTATTATTTTCGACTCTAATAGGAACAGTTTTACATATGAACTTAAGATTATTGTTCCTTATAAGTGCCCCAGGAAGTAATCCCACTTCAGTTAATATCTGAAATCCATTGCAAATCCCTATTACCAATTTCCCTTTATTAGCATGTTTAACCACGCTGTCCATGATTTTAGAAAATCTTGCTATTGCTCCGCATCTTAAATAATCACCGTATGAAAAACCACCTGGCAAAATTATTACGTCATATTTTTCTATATTTTCTGTATCATGCCAAACATAATCTACATCCCTATTAAGAACATTTGATAATACTTTGTAGCAGTCTATATCACAATTAGAACCTGGAAAAACAACGACTCCGAATTTCATTTTTAACCCTCCAGTATCTCAAAACTGTACTTTTCCATAACTGTATTAGCCAATAATTTCTCACACATCTCTTTTATCTTGATTTCAGCTTCTTCCCTATTTACATCTTCAAGTTCAAGCTCAATTATCTTCCCTATTCTTACTTTATTAACTTCTCTATACCCTAAAGAATTTAATGCTTCTTTAACTGCATTGCCTTGAGGGTCCGAAATGCCTTTTTTTAAAGTTACATAAACTACTGCCTTCATTATAGAACCTCCTCTACTCTCCTTAATACTTCTCTATAAGCCTCCTCTACTTTACCTAAATCTCTTCTAAACCTATCTTTATCCATTTTTTGATTTGTTTCTTTATCCCATAATCTGCATGTATCTGGTGATATTTCATCAGCTAAAATAATTCTACCATCATATCTTCCAAACTCCAATTTGAAATCTATAAGTTTTAAGCCAACTTTTTCGAAAAAGTCCACTAATATTTCATTTATTTTTAATGCCTTTTCCTTTATAATTTCTAATTCTTCCTTATCTACAAGTTTTAATGCTTGTATATGATAATCATTAATTAATGGATCACCTAATTCATCATTTTTATAGCAAAATTCAAGAACTGTAGTCTCTAACTGTGTTCCTTCTTTAAACCCAAGTCGTTTTGCTAAAGAACCTGCTGCAACATTTCTGACAATAACTTCTATTGGTATGATTTCTACAGCTTTAACTAGCATCCTTCTTTCGTCAATCAATTTGATAAAATGTGTTTCTATTCCAGCATTTTCTAATAATTTAAAAAGCATTGCTGATATTTTATTGTTTATGATTCCCTTGTTTTCTATAGTTCCTTTCTTTTCTCCATTAAATGCAGTTGCATCATCCTTATATTCAATTAAATATACCTTCTCATCATCAGTTTTATAAACTCTTTTCGCCTTTCCTTCATAAATAAACTCTTTTTTCATTCTAACCCCTCCTAATTTTTTTCTTTTATTTGTCTATCTTTTTCTTCAACAATTCTTTTCATTTCCTCTCTGTACTCTCTTAACTTATCCTTTAATTCTGTATATTTTAGCGACAATATTTCAACTGCTAATAACCCCGCATTTTCTGCTCCATTAATAGCTACAGTTGCAACTGGTATACCTTTTGGCATCTGAACTATTGACAATAAAGAATCCATCCCATCTAATGTTGAAGATTTAATTGGCAGGCCAATAACAGGCAGAATAGTTACTGCTGCTAAAACACCTGGAAGATGAGCTGCTTTTCCTGCCGCTGCAATTATCAAATCAAATCCATTACTCTCTGCATTTTTTGCAAACTCTAACGCTTTATATGGTGTTCTGTGAGCCGATAATACTCTTACTTCTCTCTCAATTCCAAACTTATCTAATATTTCTAATGTCTTTGAAACTATTGGAAAGTCTGAATCACTTCCCATCACCACAGCTACTTTCATTTTAAAACCCCTCCTTTTAATTATTTAGACATTCGCAATTCATTTTTCGATATTCGATATCTACAGCATATCATACCTACCACCTGTAGCGAAGAATTGATTCTTCGCTACTAGCTTTTAATAATCAAATATCGAATAATTAAAAAATTTTAAATTTTTTATATTTTAAATTTTCAATTTTAATCAATACCTCAGCCATAAACATAAAAGTCCGAAATGACAATACTTTATTCCGGACTTTTACTAATCGGTCAACCCTTCACACTCATTAATGTGGCATTATAAACTTTAATACAAATAGTATTCCTAAAATATACATTATAGGTGAAACTTGTTTTCCTTTACCTGTTAACAATTTTAATAAAATGTAAGAGATTATGCCAAATACTATACCATCAGCAATGCTATAAGTTAATGGCATCATTATTATTGTTAAAAATGCTGGAATTGCTTCTGTAAAATCTTCTAAATTTATCTTTTTAATTGGAGACATCATAAATAAACCAACTAATATTAAAGCTGGTGCAGTAGCAGCACTTGGAACCATTGTAAATAGTGGTGAGAATAATAGGGCTATTGCAAACATACCAGCAGTTGTTAATGATGTTAAACCTGTTCTACCACCTTCGGCTACTCCTGATGCGCTTTCTACATAAGTTGTAACAGTACTTGTTCCCAAAATGGCACCAACAGTAGTACCTATAGCATCAGCAAATAGAGCCTGTTTTGCTTTAGGTAGTTTACCTTCTTTATCAAGCATATCAGCTTTAGATGCAACTCCTACTAATGTACCGACAGTATCAAACATGTCAACAAATAGGAATGTAAATAAAACTACTAACATGTCTAAAGTAAGTATGCTTGAAAAATCAAATTTAAACATTATAGGTGATAATGAAGGAGGTAAACTTATAATCTTCATTCCTTCAGGTAATTGTGTTACACCCATAGGAATACCTATTATAGTAGTAATAATAATCCCTATTAATAATGCACCTTTTACATTTCTAGCTAACAAAATACCTGTAACTACTAAACCTATCAAGGCCAATAAAGGTGATTTACTTGTTATATCACCTAATTTTACTATTATCCCATCTAATTTACCATCACCAACATATGACATTCCTGTTTCTACAATTCCTGAATTAACTAGTCCTATAAAAGCTATAAATAAACCAATCCCTACTGAAACAGCATGCTTTATATTTAATGGAATACAATTTATGATTGCCTCACGAACATTTAAGAATGTTAATATTATAAATATAATTCCTTCTAAAAATACTGCTGTCAATGCAACTTGCCATGAATATCCCATTTTTAATACAACTGTATAAGCAAAGTATGCATTTAATCCCATACCTGGTGCTAATGCGAATGGATAATTTGCATAAAGTGCCATTACTAATGTTGCTATAATAGCTGATAGAGCCGTTGCAGTAAATAATGCCTTGGAGTCCATACCAGTTGCAGATAAAGTCGATGGATTAACTATTAGTATATACGCCATTGTCATAAAAGTTGTTATACCTGCTGTAATCTCTGTTTTGATGTTTGTATTGTTTTCTGATAGCTTAAAAAATTTCTCCACTACTATACCTCCTTATTTTTTATTTAATGCTGACTATTAACTTGTCAGCCTAATTTATTATAATTAAAAGCCCGGTCAGGGTAGGTTTTTATGCTATAAGTGAAACCTACCCGACCGGGCTTTTATCCCCTCGGTGTGATATTACACATGGTAATACCTGTACCGCTCGGACCAGACGAAAACATTACATAAAAGTAAAGTTTTCCGGAACCCTAGGTACACTTTCACTCATAGTCAAGCAATTTACGGTTGCTTGGTAGAGACTCCCCAGCCATATTCCAGGGATTATATGAGTGCCGAATATTCTGTTTTCTTAAGACTAATGATAACAGATTAAAATACATAAGTCAATACTTTTTACGAATATTAAATATAATTAATAAAAATAATGTTTGTTATAGTACGAACATTATTTACTCCCATTCAATGGTTCCAGGTGGTTTAGACGTTATATCGTATACTACTCTGTTTACATTTTCTACATTGTTAACTATTTTATTTGATATTTCCTCTAATATATCAAATGGTATTTTAGCCCAATCTGCTGTCATTCCATCCGTACTAGTTACCGCTCTTAACACTACTAAATGACTGTATGTTCTTTCATCTCCCATAACCCCTACACTTTTCACGTCTGGTAGAACAGCAAAATACTGCCAAATCTTTTTATCAAGTCCATTTCTCTTAATTTCTTGTCTAAATATCCAATCAGCTTCACGAACTATTTCTAATTTTTCTTCAGTTATCTCGCCTAAAACCCTTATAGCCAATCCAGGCCCAGGGAACGGCTGTCTGTCTACTATTTCATCTGGTATATTAAGTTTTCTTCCAACTTCTCTCACTTCATCTTTAAATAATAATCTCAGAGGTTCTATAATTTCAAAATCAACATCTTCAGGAAGTCCACCTACATTATGATGGCTCTTTATAACAGAAGCTTTATCAGTTCCACTCTCTATAACATCTGGATATATTGTGCCTTGAACAAGATAGTCAACTTTCCCAAGTTTGCTTTTCTCTTCTTCAAAAACTCTAATAAATTCTTCTCCTATTATCTTTCTCTTCTTTTCCGGATCAGTTACCCCTTTTAGCTTACTTAAAAATCTATCCTTTGCATTGACTCTTATTAAATTCATATTGAATTTGTCTCTAAATATTTTCTCTACTTGGTCTCCTTCATCTTTTCTAAGCAAACCATGGTCAACAAAAATACAAGTAAGATTATGCCCTATCGCTTTATGAACTAATACTGCAGCAACAGAAGAATCTACTCCTCCTGACAATGCACATATAGCTTTTTTGTTTCCTATTTTCTCCTTTAATTCTCTAATAGATTGATCAATAAAATCCTCCATAGTCCAATTAGGTTCACATTTGCAAATATTATATATGAAATTTTTAATTATATCTCTACCTCTTTGAGTGTGTTCTACTTCTGGATGAAACTGAACTGCAAAAATATTTTTTTCTTCATTTTTCATCGCTGCAACGGGACAAGAATCTGTGCTTGCTATAACTTTAAAACCTTCAGGAAGTTTTTCAATAAAATCAGTATGACTCATCCAACATATTATACTTTCTTCTAAACCTTTAAATAAATCACTATTATCGATAATTTCTAATTTAGTCTTTCCGTACTCTCTAGAATCGGCTTTACTCACTTCTCCACCAAAAACTTGTGCAATCAATTGGCCACCATAACAAATTCCTAAGATTGGTACGTCTAAATCAAAAACTCCTTGATTGCATTTTGGAGAATCTTCTGCATAAACACTAGCAGGCCCTCCCGAGAAAATAATTCCTTTTGGAGATTTAGCCTTTATCTTTTCAACATCATAATCATAAGGTACTATTTCACAATATACATTTGCTTCTCTTACTCTTCTAGCTATTAATTGACTATATTGTCCTCCAAAATCAAGTATTAGAATTAAATCGTTCTTCATTATACTACCTCCGCTTTTACGAAATGTAAAATGAAAAATAGAGCTTGTTGACAAAGTAAAATATTTTATGAAAATGACGCTCATGCAGACGAATTTAGAAAAAACTTAAGGCTTTCAAGCATTCGCTTTCATTTTCATAAATATTAAAAAATATAAGAAAATATAAGTTTGTCAACAGTCTGAATTTTAAATTTAGTATTTCTATCTTCCACTATAATTAGGTGCTTCTTTTGTAATTTGTATATCATGAGGATGACTTTCAATCAAACCAGCCTGAGTTATCCTTATAAATTGTCCTCTTTCTTGTAAATCTTTGATTGTTGGTGTACCACAATAGCCCATTCCTGCCTTAAGTCCACCAACTAATTGGAATATAGTATCTTTAAGCGGTCCTTTATATGGAACTCTTCCTTCCACACCTTCTGGTACTAGTTTTTTACTATCTTCTTGGAAATATCTATCTTTACTTCCAGAAGTCATAGCTCCAATTGAACCCATACCTCTGTATACTTTAAATCTTCTACCTTGGTATAACACAGTTTCTCCTGGACTTTCTTCAGTTCCTGCAAATAAAGAACCCATCATAACTACATCTGCTCCTGCAGCTATAGCCTTAACTATATCTCCAGAATATTTGATGCCCCCATCTCCTATAATAGGAACATTGTATTTCTTTGCCGCTTGTGCACAATCATAAATAGCTGTAATCTGAGGTACTCCTACACCTGCTACAACTCTTGTTGTGCATATTGAACCAGGACCTATACCAACTTTTACGGCATCTGCACCAGCCTTTATTAAATCTTCAGTAGCCTCTGCAGTTGCAACATTTCCAGCTATCAATTGAAGTTCAGGGAACTTTTCTTTTATCTTACTTACAGCTTCAAGAACCCCTTTAGAATGTCCATGTGCTGTATCTATAACAACAACATCTACTTGTGCATCTACTAGCGCTTTAACCCTATCAAGCATATCTTTTGTAACTCCAACTGCCGCTCCAACTAATAATCTACCCTTACTATCCTTGGCTGAATTTGGATATTCTATAGATTTTTCAATATCTTTGATTGTAATTAACCCTACCAACTTTCCATCATCATCTATTAATGGAAGTTTTTCTATTTTATGTTTCTTCATTATCTCTTGAGCTTCTTCCATAGAAATTCCTCTTTTAGCTGTAACAAGATTGTCTTTAGTCATAACTTCTTTAATTTTCTTGCTTGTATCAGTTTCAAATCTTATATCTCTGTTTGTTATAATACCTACTAATTTTTTGTTTGCATCAGTTATTGGTACGCCAGATATGCGATACCTTTCCATAAGTTCTAAAGCATCCGATACACTATGTTCTGGTGAAAGATAGAAAGGATTTGTGATAACGCCATGTTCTGACCTCTTAACTTTATCTACTTCCATAGCCTGTCTTTCTATAGACATGTTTTTATGAATAATACCAATTCCGCCCTCTCTTGCAATAGCTATAGCCAACCTAGCTTCCGTAACTGTATCCATACCCGCACTCATTATAGGAATATTAAGTTTAATTTTTCTTGTAAGATAAGTTTCAACATTTACTTCTTTAGGTAGTACCTCGGATTTAGCTGGTATTAAAAGAACGTCATCAAAAGTTAATCCTTCTTTTAAAAACTTTTCCATTAAAATTCCTCCCCGATTTATTATTAAATAGCTAAACAAAAAAACACAAACCCCTGAGTGGAATTTGTGTTTTGAGTACAAAAACTACACCTTAGCTATAAATATAGCTAGGCTTAATACAAAATTCCACTCATAGTCAGGCAATTTACGGTTGCCTGGTAGAAACTTTCTGGCCATATTCCAGAAATTATATGAGTGTAGCCGTTATTTAGTTTTCTTTTTAAGTTAACAAAAATTTTGGGGATTGTCAAGATTAATTTATATAGAAAATTGCGTATCTTATTTGAATTTTAAAAAAAAGAGGCATCTAATATAGATACCTCATTTACTTATCCTTTTTCACTGCAACATATATATTAAAAATTAAACCAATAATCAATATATACATAACAAAATCATTAATATAATATTGAGAATACCCAATTATTTTTGTCCCAAAGAGATTCACTGCCATATCTTTTAGCTTTTCACTCTCTAAAACTAATCCAATACTATAATTCAACCTGCTTACATAAAATATTTTTAATAGGATAACAGCAATAAATAAAACCGCATTAACTATTGAAACTCTCTTTAACACTATCTTTCCCACTCCTAAATATCCAAAACTTTTTCAACTCGTCCAAATTTACATCCATTATATAACAAACTTTTGAGGGTATCAATACCATTTATGTTATCATTTTTCGAATCCTTCTTCAAATTTCATTATATTATGCCATATTAATGTAATATATGTTTCAAAAAAGTAGCATGTTATTATATAATTAATTAAAAAATAGTTTTCACATAGTCTATCATGCCTTCGTTTTATAATTTAATTACTTTTTAACAAATCAAACAACATAAAATTTAAAGGTGATTGCATGCTATGTTAGGTATAAAATTTATAGATAGAAACTTAATACTAACTATAATAGCCTTAATTCCAGTATTTGATATGATATATGGTATAATAAATGCAAAAAAAATAATGCTAACTCTTAGAGAAGAAGTCAAAAATGAGCATAGAGAGGAATATGAAGAATATATTAGAAATTTTATACATCTAATATCTACTATTTCTTTTATTATAATAGATAATACAGTTTTAAGACTATTAATTGCTATTGTTTACTTATTGATAGGATTTATATATGCTGTTGTATACTTTAAAATTAGTGAAAAGAAAAATGAAAAAATCCTTTTTGTGATTTTAGCAACTATCTATTTAGGAATATTTTTAGTCGCAATAGTATAAACATTCAGCAGGAAATAAGGAGACAATTCTCCTGTTTCCTTTTAGATACACTAGAACCATCCCCCTGTATCCTTCTGTTCCCTTGTTTCCTTTGAAATTCATTAAATTTATATAATATAAAATATATTTAAAATCATATCTTTTTATGATATGATAGGTTATGTAAAATAGAATATAGGAGAAAAAATAGGTTTTTATATTAAAAGGGAAATCGGTGCAAATCCGATACAGCCACCGCTACTGTGAGTGGTTACGAAATCAATATATAAGCCACTGGGTTGACTGGGAAAGCATTGAGAGTAGGATAATCCACGAGTCAGGAGACCTGCCTATTTTTTTTTACGAGAAGTAAACCTTCGGTGGGAAGGGGTACTTTTATTTGTTATGTTTAAAATAGCAAAATAAAGCCCATACCTTAAAGAAGGTTATGGGCTTTTTTCATATTAACTTCATAAAAATCAAGGTGATACTATGGCAGAAAACAAAATCGTAAACAAAAATGTAATATTAATCTTATTTTATTATTTTAACTATAATAAGTTTTTTTATAAGCGTAGGCAATGGAGCAGTAAAAATTTCACCTATATTTATTAAGAAGAAAAGAAGGTGTTAGATGATTGGAATTAGAGCTGAAGGACTTTGTGTTAACTATGGAAAGAAAGAAATATTAAAAGAAGTCAATTTAAAAGTTAATGACGGGGAACTAGTTTCAATAATAAGACCTAATAGTTCGGGAAAATCAACTCTTCTTAAAGCATTATCAAGATGTTTAAAACCATCTAAAGGTAATATATATTTGGACAATGAAGATATTTATTCTATTAATACTAAAAAAATAGCCCAAAAGCTAGCAATTTTACCTCAAATTAAAAATATTTCAGCAGATGTAACAGTAGAAAATCTCGTATCATATGGCAGATATCCGCATCTTGGCTTTAGAAAAAGACTTCTCAAAGAGGACAAAGAGATAGTAGACTGGGCTATAGAAAAAACTGGGCTTCAAAAATTAAGAAAAAGATTTGTACCAAGATAAAAGAGATGTAATTTGAAAACTTAATATGTATCTTAATGGAAAAAATAATTCAAGAAGATCCTGATTTTATTTTTGTTCAAACTATGGGCAGTGATAAAGAAAAGATATTTAAAAAATTAAAAAGCGATGTAGAATCTAATCCAGCTTGGGCATCATTAACAGCCGTAAAAAATAATAGATACATAATCCTTCCAAAAGATTTATATCTATACAAACCTAATGATAGATATGCAGAAGCATATGAAAAATTAGCGAAAATTCTTTACCCTGAAGTATTTAACAAAGAACAAAATCTTCATTTTAAATAAATTAAGGCAAATTTTGTTGAAATCCATTACGGAAATTATATTCAAAATTATCTATAATTTAATAAGGAATACAATTTCCTATGGATTATAAAAAATTTCAGCTGCACAAAGCTAAATTTCAATTTTAAAAATTGAAACTTAGCTTTATTTTATTCATATTTGCAAACATTTTGGATACAACAGAACCATCACTTTGTTTCTTTCCCTTTGTTTTCAACTTCCCTTTTTTTCAATTTAAACTATTTTATTGTTTGCTATCTCTTTTTTTCATGCTATATATTTTTTATTAAGTAAAATACTAATAATGAATGGATTTTAAATGATAGTCGATAGTTAATAGATTAATAACTACCAACCAAAAATCAGATGTTTTGGTAAAATTAAGTATTTAATAGCGAATTACGAAAAGCCAATAAATCTAAATCGGAGGTATTGCCATGGCAAATTTTAATTCTAAGCTAGATTATAGAACTCTCTCATTAATCGAAGAACAATTAAGACAAGAAAAACTACTATATAAAAAATACTTAAATTATGCAGAAATGTGTTATGATAGCGAGCTTAAAAACTTATGCTACAACGCTAGTAAGAGACATAAGAAAAATTATAAGAAAGTACTTAGCTATTTAGTTGATAGCCGATAAAAAAATTTAAAATATAAAATTAGTCGATGGTCAACAGTCAGTAGATTAGCTGGATATCGTATAAAATTAGGTACTAGTTACTTGATACTAGAATTAGAAAACAAAGCAAGAAAAAATTAGGTACTAGGTACTAAGCACATAATATTTAAAATTTAGAATTTAAAATTTAAAATTTAAAATTCATATGGTCAGGAGGCATACCTCATGTATATTATTAACAATTTATCAGAAAAAGAAATATTAAATGACTTAGTATTGTCGGAAAAGGAATTAGCAATTTCTTATAATAATACAATTGTTGAATCAACTTGCCCATTTTTAAGGAAAATACTATCTGAATGTCTAAACGATATTCAAGATATTCAATATACAATATATAATATAATGGATGAAAGAGGATGGAATAGAAGCCGTCTAGTAAATAAATCAGATTTACTTAATACAGTAGAAAAATTTCAATCTATACAATAAATAAAAACCTCCGGTTTTTTACCGGAGGTTTTTTATTACATCATTGGCATTCCGCCACCCATTCCCATGTTGTCTTTTTCTTCTTCCTTATCTGCTACTACAGTAGGTGTTAATTGTTTCTAAAAAAAGGACCTTCTACTTCTATATGATCATTATAAATTATTATTTTATCAATGAAACCTTCTAATATAATCCTTTTTTCTTCAAAAGTAGCTTCTTGCCATATTTCATCAAAATTTTGTATGATATTATAAAGCTCTTCAAAATCAAAATTATTATCTTGAGTTGCAGCAACTTCATTAATAGAGTTTTCTAATGCCTTCTTTTCATTATAGAGCTTTTCAATTCTTTCAGATATTATGCTAACAGGTATCTTATCATCTTGATATAAATCCATCAGTTTTGCAATTTGTTTATCTATTTGTTTGATTTTATTTTCTTTTATTTTATGAGTATCTATATTAATCGTTTTTTTTGTATTACTTTTATTATAAATTTCCATAAGTTCATTTTTATCAATGTTAATCTTTTTGATTTTTTCCAACACTAGAGGTTCTAATTCTTCTTTTCTCCATGTTTTATTCTTACAATTTGGATCTTTTATCATTCGCTTTTGAATTTTTCTTACTGAATAACAAGAATAATAATTGTATTTATAACCTGTACTACCGCTAAAATGACCTACATATCTAGCACCGCAATTGCCACACCATATGAAACCATTAAGTAAGTGCTTATGTTTTTTGTTATTTCTCATCTTTTCTCTTCTTCTTGCAAGTAATAAATTGGCTTTATGCCAAATATCTTCATCTATTATAGCTTCATGTTGTCCATCAAATACTTCGTCCTTATGTCTTATTTTGCCTATATATACTGGATTTTCAATTACTCTAATCATAGATACTTCTGGATGTGCATCCCAATCACCATACTTATGTTTATATCCTTTTTCCTTAAAAATCTTTGCTATTTGTCTTACGCCTTTACCTTGCACATAAAGTTCAAACAATTCTTTTACTTGCATTGCTTCATATTCATTTATTTTTAATCGATTTTCATGCGGGATATAATCATACCCTATAGGTCCAGGACCACCACCAGACCATAAGCCTTCCTTTGCCCTTTCAAGTTTCCCTAATCTTGACCTTTCTGTAATAGTTTCTCTTTCAAGTTGTGCAAAAACTGATAAAATACCTATCATTGCCCTACCAAAAGGTGTTGTTGTGTCAAAAGATTCCTGCAAAGATACAAAATCAACATTATTTGGTAAAAACTGTTCTTCGATTAGATATAAAGTATCTTTTTGGCTTCTAGATAGCCTGTCCAATTTATAAACAAGAACAATATCAATATTTTTTAATTGATTAAGCATTTTTTGTAATGCAGGTCTATCTAAATTACTGCCTGAAAAACCACCATCTATATATATGTCATATATATTCCAGCTTTTTGCTTTGCAATAGTTAATTAGTCTATCTTTTTGAGCTTGAATACTGTATCCTTCATTTGCCTGTTCTTGAGTACTAACACGAATATATATAGCAACCTTTTTCATATAATCACCTTTCTATTTTGTCAAATTTTATAATTTTTTAACCAGTTTTGTCGATTAGCTTGTCTAAATATATCAAAAGTAGTATAATCAAAACAGAACATATGTTCTAATTAGATGCTCTTAAGCTAAATAATCTGTCATCAAAAGGGGGCTTCACATGAATATTAAAATAGTAACTATTAATGTAGAAGGATTGATTGATATAAAAATTAAAGATACACTTTACATAAATAAAAATAAAGAAAAAAAATAGCAACCATTCAGGTTGTTATTTTTTATTATCTTGTTTTTTTATATCTTCTACAAATTTTACTATTTTTCTTATATCTTCTGGAGACAAACCTTTTTCTTTAAGCTCTTTTGTTACAGTTATATATTCTACACCTAATTCTCTAATTTCTAAAGGTAATTCATCTTTTTTTAGCTTGTAAATATTTCTTTCATCTGTAAGCCCAAGCAAATAATCTGTTGTAACACCATAAAATTCTGCAAATTTTTTTATCATTTCATAATCTGGTTTTCTTTCGTCATTCTCGTAATTAGATACTGTTGTTTTTCCAATGTTAAATATTTTTGCTACTTCTCTAATAGATAATTGTTTTTCTTTTCTTAATTCTTTTAATCTGCTTCCTAAAGACATAAGACTCACCTCCCATTTATATTATACACAATATGCGAAATTTTTTAAGTGCATTACGCAAAACGAGAAAAAAATTAAAAAATTATTTAAAAAAGCATTGACAATTCTCAATATGAGGACTATACTAAAATTAAGGACGCAATATGAGGACAAAAGTAGGAGGTGATAACATGATGCTTTCAGATAAAGCACAACTGAAATTGAAATCTTTACGAGTTAACTACAATATAACACAAGATGACATGGCTCAGTTATTAAACATATCAGTTCAAACTTATAACAAAAAAGAAAATGGGAAAAGTGAATTTACACAATCGGAGATAAATAAGATTTTAAGTTTGTTTGATGTAAAGTATGAAGAAATTTTTTTTAATGAAAATGTACGCAATACGAGGACAAAAGAAACTGCTTGAGTGCTAAAGGGGGAATTTTTATGGAATTGGCTTATGAAACAATACTGAAAATAGCGATTAGGATTAAAGAAAGACAAAACAAAGAAAAAGGAGGCATAAAATAAAGATGAAAGATTTACAAGTTTTCAGCAACAATGAATTTGGTAGGGTTAGAGTGATTATTAGAAATAACGAACCATGGTTTATAGGAAAAGATATAGCAGAGATTTTAGGATATTCAAATCCTTCAAAAGCAGTAATTATGCATGTTGACGAGGAAGATAGAATAAAAGAAATGATAGCACATTCCCAAAATGGGAATATGGTTAAAACTCAAACTACTTTAATCAATGAAAGTGGATTATACAGTTTAATATTAAGCAGTAAACTTCCAACAGCAAAGAAATTTAAAAGATGGGTAACATCTGAAGTGCTTCCTAGCATTCGCAAGCATGGAGCTTATATGACAGATGAAGTATTAGAAAAAGCATTAACTAGTCCAGATTTTCTTATACAGCTTGCTACAAAGCTAAAAGAAGAAAGACAGAAAAGACTAGAAGCTGAAAGATTTAATAAGCAAATAGCAGCTAGTGAAAACTCAATCCTAGTAAGACAAGTAGCTAAAATTGCATCTAAAAAAGGTATTAACATAGGAGAGAAAAGACTCTGGAATAAATTAAGGGAATGGGGATTGATTTTCAAAAATTCTACGGAACCGAAACAAAAGTACATTGATAAAGGCTATTTTGAAGTAATTGAAGGTGTAAGAGAAAGTTCAAATGGCACATTTACTTATAGGACTACACGAGTAACAGGCAAAGGTCAAGTTTATATTATTAAAAGACTTATAGAAGAAAGCATGCAAGAAGAGGTAGCAGTTACTAGATAAAGATTTTAAATGATGAAAGGAGAGTAATTAATATGACTAAACCACATTTACAAGAAGCATTTCCTAATTTGAAATTAATGACAGTTAAAGAGTGTTTAGATACTTTAGGTTGGGAATATGAGCAGATAGGTGAACATTCATTTAGAAATATAAAATGTTGTG
>NZ_JBFWFX010000011.1:0-84991 GCF_050286925.1 Caloranaerobacter longqiensis | reverse complement strand
TGTACAAGTAAGTATATTACCTATTTCTGATAAGTTTAACGAATATGCATTTGAAATTAAGAAAGTATTAGAAGAAAAAGATATAAGAGTTGAAGTTGATACAAGAGCAGAAAAAATAGGATATAAAATTAGAGAAGCACAACTTAATAAAGTTCCTTATATGCTTATTGTTGGGGAAAAAGAAGCAGAAAATAAAACAGTTTCTGTAAGAGCAAGAGGTGAAGGAGATATAGGAACATTTGATATCGAAGAATTCCTTAATAGAATATTGGATGAAATTAAGAATAGAAAATAATGTTTGACGCCTATCGTATAGATAGGCGTTATTTTTTCAAAAAAATATTAAAAAAAATAATTCAAAAAGGAATTTTATGAGAAATATGAAATATATTTTTAATAGTAATAATTAAAAATGTTCTAAAAATTCCAAAAGTCAAGTGGTAGTGGTAAAGTTTTACAATTTCTAAAGATTTTTTAATTGGGGGGTTTTATGAGAATAACAAAATATGAAAGGAGTGAGGAATTAGCTTATTTAAAAAAATTATATAAAAGGGGGAAAGATTGATGTCAGAAGTAAAAAGAAGTTTGTCAGACGCTGCTTATAATCCAAAGGCAGGAGAAGAGTATGTTCCGTTTATACCTGCCAACAAAGTGATGCCTGAATTTACTGCTACAGCAATCATTATAGGTTTTCTTATGGCTATTATATTTGGTGCAGCAAATGCTTATTTAGGATTAAGAGTGGGTATGACTATTAGTGCATCAATACCAGCAGCGGTTATTTCAATGGGCATCATAAGAGGTATAATGAAAAAAGAATCAATACTTGAAAACAATATGGTTCAAACTATAGGATCAGCCGGTGAATCACTTGCAGCAGGTGCTATATTTACACTACCAGCGCTTTTCATTTGGTCTCAGGAATTAGGAATGGATGCTCCAAATTTATTCAGAATAATAGTTATATCACTTATAGGCGGTATATTAGGCGTACTATTAATGGTTCCTTTAAGAAAAGCACTTATTGTTAATGAGCATGGTAAACTTCCATATCCTGAAGGAACTGCTTGTGCTGAGGTTCTTGTAGCAGGAGAAGTTGGGGGCTCTAAAGCAAAAACAGTATTTATGGGATTGGGAATTGGTGCTCTTTATAAGTTTATAGCTGATGGAATTAAGTTGTTCCCAAGTGAAATTGAATGGGAAATAACAGGGTATAAAGGAGCGGCAATAGGTGGAGATGTACTACCTGCGTTATTAGGTGTTGGTTTTATTATAGGGCCTAGAATTTCTGCTTATATGCTAGGCGGTGCTGTTCTAGGTTGGTTAGCCATAATACCTTTGATCTCACATCTTGGTGAATTTATAACAGCACCTATATATCCAGCACCTGTACCAATTAAGGAATTAGGATATTGGGGGATTTGGAACTACTATATCCGTTATGTAGGTGCAGGAGCCGTTGCATTTGGTGGTATTATTAGCTTGATTAAGTCTTTACCACTTATAGTTAGAACATTTAAAGAAGCTCTTGGTGGATTTAAAGCAGGTTTTGAAAATAAAAGCAACTTAAGAACTGACCAAGATATGTCTATGAAACTAGTTGTTGTAGGAGTAATTGTATTAATACTAATAATGATATTTACAGATATTATACCAGTAGGTGTTATGGGTGCAATATTAATAGCAATATTTGGCTTCTTCTTTGCGACAGTTTCATCGAGACTAGTAGGATTAGTTGGTAGCTCATCAAATCCAGTATCCGGTATGACAATTGCTACATTATTGATTACATCTATTATATTTAAAGCTATAGGTTTTGATGGACCTGCAGGAATGATAGGGGCACTTTCTGTTGGTGCTGTAATTTGTATAGTTGCAGCAATGGCAGGTGATACATCTCAGGACTTAAAAACTGGTTTCTTAGTAGGTGCAACTCCTAGGAAACAACAATACGGTGAACTTATTGGTGTTATCGCTTCAGGTTTAGTAATTGGTTTTATTCTAATGTTATTGAATAATGCTTGGGGATTTGGTTCATCTGAACTACCAGCTCCACAAGCTACATTAATGAGATTGGTTGTTGAAGGTGTTATGCAAGGCAACTTACCATGGGCACTTGTATTTACAGGTGTAGGCATTGGTGTAGTTATAGAACTAATGGGTATTCCAGTATTGCCAGTTGCAGTTGGTTTATACTTACCTATACACTTAAGTACACCAATTATGGTTGGTGGTTTATTGAGAGGAATATTAGAAAAGAGAAAAGAAGCAGAAGCAGTTATAAAAGAAAAGATTGAGAGTGGTGTACTATATTCATCAGGATTAATTGCAGGAGAAGGTTTATTAGGTATTTTATTGGCTATATTTGCTGTGATACCAGTAAAGGATAAAAGTCTTGGAGATGTAATTGCATTCGGCAATGGTGTATTAGGCAAATATGGTGCATTGATTGTATTCATATTGTTGGTACTCACATTGATGAAATATTCGTTTTGGAAAAAAATAGAAGAGTAAACTGTTGAAAGGGGATAGTTTTATCCCCTTTTAATAATAACTTTATTTTGTAAGGTAATATAATAGTTAAAAGGGTATAATTAATAATAAAATTTGACATATGTAAAACTGTAAGGGTAAAATATAATTGTCAAATGCCAATAACATTTTTTAGAATTATATTTTAATTTTAAGTCTGACAAATAACAAAAAGAACTTTTCGAGGAGGGTGTTTATGTCTAAAAAATACGTTATTATCGGTGGAGTAGCATGCGGACCGAAAGCTGCTGCTAGGTTAAGAAGATTAGATCCTGAAGCTGAAATTACATTAATTGAAAAAAGTGATGTTATTTCTTATGGTGGCTGTGGTATGCCATATTATTTATCAGGAGAAGTTAAAGAGTTAGAAGAATTATGGTCAACTCCTGTTGGAGTACCTAGAGACCCTCAATTTTTTAAAAAAGTTAAGAATATTAATGTACTAAATAATACTTTAGCAGAAAAGATAGATAGAAAAGAGAAAAAGGTTATAGTAACTAATTTAAAAACAAATGAAAAACAAGAGATACCTTATGATAAACTTGTCTTAGCGGTTGGTTCTATACCTAATGTACCACCAATAAAAGGAATTGATTTAAATAATGTATTTAAACTATATCATCCTTATGATGCAGAAAAAATTAAAAGTTTATTAGATAGTGGCAAAGTTAAAGATGCGGTAATAGTTGGTGGAGGATTAATAGGTTTAGAGGTTGCAGAGGCTTTAACTAAACAAGGTGTTAAAGTAACAGTAGTAGAAATGATGGATAAAGTGCTTCCTAAAATGTTGGATACTGAAATGTCTATGTTATTAATAAGAGACATGAAAAAGAATAAAGTAGATGTATTGACTAGTACAAAAGTATTAGAATTAGAAGGGGATAATGAGGGAAATGTTAAGTCTGTAGTTACTGATAAAGGGAAACTTGATGCTCAATTGGTATTAATTTCAGTTGGTGTGAGACCTAATATAAAACTTGCAGAAGAAGCAGGATTAGAAATTAGTGAAAACAGAGCGATAAAAGTAAATGAGTATCTTCAAACAAGCGACCCTGATATATATGCAGGTGGGGACTGTGTAGATAATGAAAATATAATTTATAATAGAAGATTATATACACCATTAGGAGATATAGCCAACATTCATGGTAGAATTATAGCCAATAATATTTATGGAAAAAAAGAAAAATTCCCTGGAACAGTAGGAACAAGTATATGTAAAGTTTTTGATTTCAATGTTGCTTCTGTGGGAATGACAGAGGAAATGGCAAGAAAAGAAAATAGAGATATAGTTACAGTTTTAGCACCTGCACCAGATAAAGCACATTTTTATCCAACAGGTAAGCCAATTTTTATTAAATTAATTGGAGAAAGACCAACAGGAAAGATAATTGGAGCACAAATAGTAGGGTATGGTGATGTGGCTAAACGTATAAATATGATAAGTGTAGGACTTTACTATGGAATTACTGCATCTGATTTAGCAAACATGGATTTTGCATATGCTCCACCATTCTCACCAGCTATGGAAAACTTAATAGTAGCTGCAAATATAATGCGTAATAAAATAGATGAAATTGCAAAGTCTATTTCTGCAATTGATGTTAAGAAAAAACTAGATAATGGAGAAGATTTTATCTTATTAGATGTTCGTTCACCTAAAGAAATTGAAATGATGTCTTTACCATATGAAAATGTAAGATACATACCATTAGGTGCATTAAGAGAAAAATACGGTGAATTACCTAAGGATAAGGAAATAATAGCATTTTGTAAAATAAGTTTAAGAGGATATGAAGCACAGAAAATTTTAGAAGAAAAAGGATTTAAAAATGTGAAATTTATGGATGGCGGAATATTGGCTTGGCCATTTGAACGTAAAATGAAATAAAAAAACATCTGCCCTTATTTAGTGGGGCAGATGTTTTTTCGTGTATTATAAGCTGTTTTTAATGAAATCTGGTACATTTTCATCAGAATACCAACCAGTTATTTTATTAGAATCTTTTAAGTAAAATACTACAGCATATTGTTTATTGTTTAAAGAAAAATTTCTGCAAGTCCTTAATAGTTTCTCTATTTTTTCTTTATCTTTAATTTCTATTTTTTTACCCTTTATAGATTCAAAATCATATATATTATCAATGTTTTCTACTTCTTTTATATTTTTTACTATTGCGTATTTAATGTCATTAGGTGTTATTCTTGCTTTTTCGTAATATCCTTTTTGTTTTAGCCAGTTTTCCAAGTTCTTATACGATTTTTTCCATTCCGGCACTATCATTGACTCGTGCGGTTTAACATTATCTATATATTCAACATCAATATATGCCCAAGGCTCTTGTTTTGCAGTCATTTCCTCATAAGATTCTTCCAAAATATCTGCTTTTACAGCTTCTATAAATTCTTTTATTTCATTTTTGTTAGAAATTGTAACGATTTCATTTGAATACATCGGATTGATTTTTATGATTTGTATTTTATTCGGATCTATCCTAAATATACTATTATTAATTATTTTATATTCTTTTAATTCGTATATTTTCTTTATATACGGATTATTATCAACCATCTTTTGAGGTACAGAGTATTCTCTCATTAAAATACTTCCATTTTTCAATTTGTATCCTATAGCAATTTGCCTATTTCGGTTTTCTGATGGTATATTTTCTATTTCAGATTTATTATTTATTATCGTTTCATGTAGTTTTAATATATAAATAATATTATTTTTATTGCGAATCAGTAAATTATCTTCTTTTAAACTCTTTTCATTTACATAACTTCCGAAATATGCACCTTCTATTTCGTCTAAATTAGGTAATTTTTTCTCATATCCTATTAAATCTAAATCAATAATTGTAAAAAATAAACCGGCAGCTATTACAAAAGGAATAAAACCATATAGCCTATTAAATACCCATATAGACTTTCTTATTATCATTTCTGCTATGATGTAGCCGAATAATGCTCCTATAAAAAATCCAAAATATAGCCAAAAATGATTTTTTGTAACTGCAAATGAAAAATATAATCCTCCTAAAATCATACTGCAAAACGTAACACCATATTTGAATATAGGTTTTAATATATCAAATACGATACTATCTCCGGCACTTTCTAAATTTCTTTTATGATATAAGAATTTTGAAACTAAAAACAAAATAACCAATAACGCTATATACCATATTATCAATAAAGGATTTATTTTTTCTCCGTATAAACCTCCAGTTATAGGTATTACTTTTAAAGCAAAATTTTCAATAATTGTATCATTTGCAGCATAGCCAAACAACATTATATCTAGAGTTAGCATTATCAAACCTGTTAATCCTAGAGGTAAAAATAAAAATATTAAAGATAATATGGCTTGAATAAAAGAGACACCACTTATCATGCCTGTAAATACTGTCATAAGAAGTACGGTGTAATTTAAAATTAGTGTAGTAAACAGCCATTTATATATATCACCAGCGGTTATATTTGCTCCTGTGTATATTCCATTATAAATTAAAAACATAATTATAAAATTTACAAAAATTGGCATAAACAATATGATTGAACTAGCTAATACATGGCTATTAAATAGCATGTTTCTTGTAAATGGAAAAGAATGCATCATACCTGTTGAATTTTTAAGTTGCATATACCTGAAAATAATAGTTCCGAGTATTAATGGGAAAACTATGGCAAATATTATTTGAAAAATATGTTCATTTATGCTGATATATGTTTCAAAGTAAGAATTAATTGTATTTGCGTTTTTTACATTGATTAAAAAGACTATTGGACCAGTAAATATTAAAGCTAAAAAGTATAATGTTCCTATTCCCCAAAGTCTTCTCAAATCTTCTCTTATGATAGTTTTATTAAAATATGATGTTTGTGATTTCATAACCTGCACATCCTAACTCATATATAAATACTTCTTCAAGGGAAAGTGGTAGTATGTCTAATATAATAGGATTATATTTGTTAAAGATTGATACTACCTTTTCTCTATTACCTTTTACGATTAATAAATGTATGCTTCCACGTTTTTCTTTATGAAGTATTCTTAGTTCTTTATTTAGATTAGTTGGAAAATCATTTTTATATGCTATTTGAATTTTATGGACATCAGATTTTAAATCATCTAAGTTACTTTCTATAAGCATTTTACCTTTATGCATAATACCTATATGATCACATATGTTTTCTAATTCTTTTAAGTTATGGGACGATATAAGTACAGTTGTTTCTCTTTCGGCTACATCTTCGACTATTAAATTCCATACCTTTCTTCTCATTAAGGGATCGAGTCCGTCTATAGGTTCATCGAGTATCATTACTTCTGGCATAATTGATAGAGTAAGCCAGAAAAGTACTTGTTTTTGCATTCCCTTTGAAAGCTTGTTTATTTTTTTGTTTTCATCTATTTCAAATACTTTTTTTAATTTTTCATATCTCTCTTCATTCCAATTAGGATATATTCTTTTATAATATGATGCCATGTTTTTAATCGTATATTGAGGAAAGAAATATAAGTCATCAGGGATATAACCTATTTTTGATTTGATATTTATATTTTCATATACTTTTTCTCCTAATATTTCTACATCTCCTTTATCTTGTTTATATATGCCTGTTAAATGCTTTATCAATGTGGTTTTACCAGCACCGTTAGGACCAACTAAACCATATATAGAACCTTTTGGAACATTTAAATTTACATTATCTAAAGCTTTAAAATTACCGAAATATTTATCTAAATTTTTTACTCTAATCATTATTTTCTCCTCCTTTCACTCTATCATAGGTTTCTTCTAATAATTTGATTAATTCTTCCTTTTCACAACCTAAATATATTAATTCTGATAAATTTTTTATTATTTCATTTTTTAATCTTTCCATCTTTTCTTTATCCACCTTCTCTATTTTCTTTGATACAAAACTTCCTCTTCCTCGAACAGAATATATATATCCTTGTCTTTCTAGTTCTCTGTATGCTTTTTGAATAGTATTTGGATTTATAGTGAGCTGTTTTGCTAAATCTCTTACAGATGGAATCTTTTCATCAGCTTTTAGTACATCGTTTATTATTAATTCTTTAAATTTTTCTACAAGTTGTTCATATATTGGTTTTCGATTTTTTAAGTCTATTTGAAACATTTTGCACCTCCTTACATGTGTAATAAGTGTACTATTAGTATTAATACACTCATTATATCTTTTTTTCATATTATTGTCAACAGTTGAAATTTTATCATGTTTTGTTAAATAAGCATTTTGGTACACTGAAATGTATTAGATTAAAAAAACTAAATTTTTTCAAGCGTACATAGGTATTGCGGTCAGAAGAAATCATTCAAAAAACATGTAATGTTTTAGAGTTTTAGAGATAGATGAGAAAGAATTAAGGAAAAAGCAAAAAAACAAAAAGATTGGTTGAATGTAGATAAGTGATAATTATATTAAGTAAAAGATATAGTGATATCAGTAACAAAGAGCTAGGACAAAGGTTAAATCTATCAGAACCAACAGTGTCAAATATTTTAAGTGAACAGAGTAATCATGAAAAGCTGAAGTAGACTATTGAAAAGATTGAAAAAGTTATAAAATTATAAAAGCCTGACCCTTGTTATTCTTCATCTCGACAAACCATATAAATATATTTCCTTGATTTATTTATCATTAAAAATTATAATTATATTAAGAAGTTATGTATACAGTATACAAAACAAAAAACAAAAATCAAGATAGAATATAGTATAAACATGAAGGTTATTATATATTTAGAATTTTATATAAATACATGAAAGGATGTGTCGATTAAATGAAAGAATGGCAAGGTTTTGAAAAAGGTAGATGGATGAAGGAAATTGATGTAAGAGATTTTATCCAAAAAAATTATAAACCTTATGAAGGGGATGAAAGCTTTTTAGCAGGGCCAACTGAAAGAACTAAAAAACTTTGGAATAAAGTATTGGAATTAATGAAGGAAGAAAGAAAAAAGGGAATTTTAGATGTTGAAACTAAAAAGGTTTCAACTATAACTGCCCATGCACCAGGATATATAGATAAAGAATTAGAACAAATAGTAGGACTGCAAACTGATAAACCTCTTAAAAGAGGAATTATGCCCTTTGGGGGATTAAGGGTTGTTAAAAAGGCTTTAGAGTCCTATGGATATGAATTAGATAAAGAAACGGAAGAAATATTCTTAAAGTATAGAAAAACCCATAACGATGGGGTATTTGATGCTTATACCGATGAAATGAGAAGAGCAAGAAGATCAGGGGTTATTACAGGACTTCCTGATGCCTATGGGCGTGGAAGAATTATTGGCGATTACAGAAGGGTAGCATTATACGGCGTCGACAGATTAATTGAAGGTAAAGAAGAAGAAAAGAAACAGTTAGAAATGGATTATATGGAGCCTCATGTTGTTCAAATTAGAGAAGAAATTGCAGAACAAATAAAGGCTTTACATGAGCTGAAGGAAATGGCTAAATCCTATGGTTATGATATTTCCAGACCTGCAGCAAACGCTAAAGAAGCGGTGCAATGGACTTACTTTGCTTATCTTGGAGCTATTAAAGAACAAGACGGAGCAGCAATGTCTTTAGGCCGTGTATCTACATTCTTTGACATATATATTGAAAGAGATATAAAAAACGGCGTATTAACTGAAGAAGAAGCTCAAGAATTAATAGATCATTTTGTAATGAAATTGCGTATGGTTCGTTTCCTTAGAACGCCAGAATATAACCAATTATTTTCTGGAGACCCAACTTGGGTAACTGAAGCCATAGGCGGTATGAGTATAGATGGAAGAACTTTGGTTACTAAAACAAGTTATCGTATATTACACACCTTATATAATTTAGGACCAGCTCCAGAGCCAAACTTGACAGTTTTATGGTCAACAAGATTGCCAGAAAACTTTAAAAAATATTGTGCAAAGGTATCAATAGACACAAGTTCAATACAATATGAAAATGATGACCTTATGAGACAATGGTATGGTGATGATTACGGCATAGCTTGCTGTGTATCAGCTATGAAGATTGGTAAACAAATGCAGTTCTTTGGTGCTCGTGCTAATCTGGCAAAGGCTCTTCTCTATGCTATAAATGGTGGGAAAGATGAAAAAACTGGAGTACAAGTAGGACCAGAATTTGCACCAATAACATCAGAATACCTTGATTACGATGAAGTAATGAGAAAGTTTGACCAAGTAATGGACTGGTTAGCACAGCTTTATATAAATACATTAAACATAATCCATTATATGCATGACAAATATGCCTATGAAAGATTACAAATGGCTTTACATGATAAGGATGTATTAAGAACTTCAGCTTGTGGTATAGCAGGGCTTTCAGTTGTGGTAGACTCTTTATCAGCTATAAAGTATGCTAAGGTTAAAGTTATTAGAAACGAAGAAGGATTAGCAGTAGATTATGAAGTAGAAGGTGAATATCCTTCCTTTGGTAATAACGACGATAGAGTTGATGAAATAGCAGTAGAGATAGTTAAGAACTTTATGAATAAATTACGTAAGCATAAAACTTATAGAGATTCTATACCAACACTTTCTATATTAACTATTACTTCTAACGTGGTATATGGTAAAAAGACTGGTAGCACTCCAGATGGAAGAAAGGCTGGAGAACCATTTGCGCCAGGGGCAAATCCAATGCATGGTAGAGATAAAAGAGGAGCAATAGCTTCAATGGCATCTGTTGCAAAACTTCCTTACGAGCATGCAGAAGACGGGATTTCATATACATTTTCTATCGTTCCAAAGGCACTTGGTAAGGATAAAGAGGAAAGAATAAACAATCTTGTTGGAATACTAGATGGGTATTTCCATGATACAGGACATCATATAAATGTTAATGTCCTTGATAAAGAAACATTATTAGATGCTATGGAACATCCAGAAAAGTATCCACAATTAACAATTCGTGTTTCAGGATATGCTGTAAACTTCATAAAACTTACAAGAGAGCAGCAATTAGATGTAATTAAGAGAACTTTCCATGAGCGTTTCTAGAATTAAAAAATTAAAGTGGTGTTTAAAATGAATGTGAAAGGTAAGATTCACTCAATTGAAACTTGTGGAACTTTAGATGGTCCTGGACTTCGCTTTGTGATTTTTACCCAAGGTTGTCCCTTAAGATGCCAGTATTGTCATAATCCAGACACCTGGAAATTTGAGGATGGAGAAGAGGTTACAGTAGATGAAATTATGAATGAAATTGTTAAATATAAATCCTTTATGAAGTTTTCAGGTGGTGGGATAACAGCTAGTGGTGGGGAGCCTTTAATACAGTCTGATTTTATTAAAGAATTGTTTAAACGATGCAAAGAAGAAGGAATTCACACTGCCCTAGACACCTCTGGATGTGTAAGTATAGAAAAGGCTAAAGAAGTTATTGACTATACAGATTTAGTTTTACTTGATATAAAATCTTTTGACGCAATAAAATACAAGAATTTGACAGGAATAGCTTTAAAACCCACAATAGAATTTGCGAAATATTTATCTGAAATCAATAAGCCAATGTGGGTAAGATATGTATTAGTACCTGGTTTAACCGATGATATAAAAGATATTGAAGAATTGGCTAAGTTTCTATCATCCTTAAAGAATGTAGAAAGAGTAGAAATATTGCCATTTCATAAAATGGGAGAATATAAATGGGAAGAGCTTGGATATGAATATAAATTAAAGGATACAGAGCCTCCAACAAAGGAGAAGATTGAAGAAGTGAAAGCGGTATTTAAAAAATATAATTTGGATGTTAAGTAAAAAGCACTACAGACCATATGGTCTGTAGTGCTTTTTATATGTGCGCCAGGTGGGAGATATTTAGAAGGAAAAATTTAAGAAGATGATTAAATTGAAATAGAAGAGATAAAGAAAGTATATCAATAGAAAATATCAATTTGGATAAATTTTATGGAAAATATTACAAAATAAAAAATGAATATAGATATTAAAACTTTATATAAAAAGAAAATCTTAGATTCTGGTGAAATGATATGATACTATTAATATAGCAGTTATTGCATGTGTTGATGCAGGAAAATTAGCATGAATAGAGTATATGAAAAAGATATATAGGTATTATTTTAAATTTGAATTTGGAAACTTAACAAAATTACAGGAGGTGGATATTTTGAAAACCTATAGAAAAGAATTATGGTTTAAAACTGAAACTAGAAGAGCTTTTATAAACATTACTCCTCAAATTGAAGAATGTTTAAGAGAGAGTGGTATTAAAGAAGGATTACTTTTGTGCAATGCTATGCATATTACATCAAGTGTCTTTATTAATGATGATGAACCAGGATTACATAGAGACTTTGAACGCTTTTTAGAAAAACTAGCTCCAGAAAAGCCTTATGATCAATATGACCATAATGGATTTGAAGATAATGCAGATGCACATTTGAAAAGGACAATTATGGGAAGAGAGGTTGTTGTAGCTATAACAGATGGAAAATTAGATTTTGGTCCTTGGGAGCAAATATTTTATGGAGAGTTTGATGGAAAAAGGAGAAAAAGAGTTTTAGTAAAGATTATAGGAGAATAGAAAAAAGTCCCTATGGTACTATGACACATTGATTGAGGTGAAAAGAGATATTGGAAAAAACAAATATTATGCCATTAAAAAGCTTGAGATTTGTAATATTGGAGAAATGAATAAGTTGTTATATGCCTTAGAGAAAAATGGTTTTTGATCTGAGGGAATAGAGAAGATATTTTTTAAAAATGCTAAAAGAGTTATCAAAGGAATTTTATAAGTCAAGGGTAAAAACCCTTGACTTATTTTCTAATTGCTTTCATAAACATTTGAGTCCAATAGTATCTTCCGTATTTATCTTTTGCTACACCTACACCTATTTCGTTGTATATTGGACTTAGTATATTATTTCTATGACCTTCTGAATTCATCCAACTGTTCATAACCTGTTTTGGAGTTCTCTGCCCTTTAGCTATATTTTCACCTGCTGCAGTAAATCTTAAGCCAAAATCCTCCATCATTTTAAAAGGAGAACCATAAGTTGGAGAATAGTGTCCAAAATAGTTTTTGTTTATCATATCTTGTGATTTAAATCTTGCAACTCTTGAAAGCTGCCAGTTTGCTTTAAGAGGTTGTAAACCTCTTTTTGACCTTTCTATATTAACTAGCCTAATAACTTCATTTTCAAGTGCTTTAACATCACTTATGTCTGGTATTTTAAGTTTTTGTCCTGGATATATTAAATTAGGATTTTTTATTTGTGGATTTGCTGAAATAAGTTCACTAAGTCCAACTTCGAACTTAACAGCTATTTTCCACATACTGTCTCCAGGTTTTACTGTATAGATTGTTTGTTGTGCAGAAGCAGGTATAGAAGTTAAAAATAAACTTATTAAAATATATAAAATCAAAAACTTTCTCTTCATATTATCACCTATATTTTTATTTACAAATAGTTTAAGTAATAATAGTTATGATTATGTTATATAAATAATGTTAAAGGTTCTAATTTTTAAAAGAACAAAATCTTCGATTTAATAAATTAAGGAAGATTTTGCCCATATCCATAGACGGAAATTATATTTGAATTTATCCACAATTTAAAGTAGTCTAATAATTTCCTATGGATTATAAAAAAAAACTTATAATTTGTTTTAAGTTTGTTATAATGATATAGGATAACTAAACTTGCACGTAAACTAAAGGAGAGATATGTAGATGGATGAAATTCGAAAATTACTTCATGATATTATTGATAAAAATAGTTTAATATATGGAGTTTTGAGTAAAGTCAAAGTTAAAGATGAACAGAATTTTTCAAAGGTTACGATAAAGCCGGTACTGATTAAAAATTCTGTTAATATACAGTTTACATATCATTATAAAAATAAGGTTATGCATAAAAATATAAAATTGAACGAATCTTCAAATGAGATAGTGAAATTAATAGACACATATTTTAGGCAAGCTGTTTTATTTACAACAGAAGCCGATTATCAGATTTTAATTAGCAAGAAGGGAAAAGTTAAGATACTTAAGAAAAAACCAACAAAGAGTTTAGTAGATTTAAGTCATAATCGTAAAAAGAACTATTTGATAGAAGAGGGAAAACCATGTCCATTTTTAATAAGATTAGGAGTAATGAATGAAAAGGGTAAAATATATTCAAAAAAATATGATAAATTTAGGCAAATAAATAGATTTTTAGAAATTGTTTCAGATGTTATATCGAAGGTAGAAATAGGAAAAAGTTTTAATATAGTCGATTTTGGGTGTGGTAAATCTTATTTAACTTTTGCACTCTATTATTATCTAGTCGATATTCTCGGTTTGGATGTTAATATAGTAGGGCTGGATTTAAAGAAAGATGTTATAAATTTTTGTAATAATGTAGCTAAAGACTTAAATTATGATAAACTTAAATTTATACATGGAGATATAAAAGAATTTAATGGTTTTGAAAAAGTTGATATGGTTGTAACATTGCATGCTTGTGATACTGCTACTGATGATGCACTTAGTAAAGCTGTAATGTGGAATGCAAAGATAATACTTTCTGTGCCATGTTGCCAGCATGAACTGTTTTCAAAAATTAAAAATCCTATAATGATGCCTATGCTAAAACATGGGATAATAAAAGAAAGACTTGCATCTTTGGTTACAGATAGTATAAGGAGCAATGTATTGGAAATATTAGGATATTCAACTCAAATGATAGAGTTTATAGATATGGAACATACTCCTAAAAATATCATGATTCGTGCAATAAAAAAAGCTAATTATAATAAAAAAGCGATTAAAGAGTATATAGAATTTAAAGAATTTTGGAACTTAGAAAATCTTTATATTGAATCAGTTTTTGGTAATAAACTTACTGACTTGTTGAATATTAATGATAATGTAGATTAATGAAATAATAATTTTATTGGTTGTAAACGAGAAAAACGTATGTTATAATTTTTGTAGAATTAAAACTGAATATTTGCACAACTAGGGGAGCCTATAGTGATAGGCTGAGAAAGAGATGTTATCTCTGACCCTCATAACCTGATGTGGGTAATGCCATCGTAGGGAAGTTTGTGTTTGTAATTTATCACAAATTCTCTAGGAATTTGTGATTTTTATTTATACAGACTTATTTGGTTATGAGGGAAGCGTTAGATAGCTTCCCTTTTTCTTTTAAGTTCATCAAAATAACGGAAAGGAGGTGGAAAGGTGATAGTCAATGGAAAAGAAATGAACTTTGAAACAGAAATAACAGTAGATGAACTTCTTAAAAATCTTGAACTAGATAAAGATAAAGTTGTTGTCGAGGTGAATTTTGAAATAGTTCCTAAGGAAAAGTATACAGATAGAATACTAAATAAAGAAGACAAAGTTGAAATAGTAAGTTTTGTAGGAGGAGGTTAATTTGAAAATATTTTTGAATGAAAGAAAATTTGATATAGCAGAAGGTACTACAGCTTTTCAAGTTAGAGATATTGTTAAAAAAGATGCAGATATAGTTGTGCTAAACGGATTTATTATAAAAGAAGATATGGTTTTAAAGGAAAATGATAGATTAACATTGATTAAACGTGGAGAAATTCCCGATAGAGATGAATTGGAAGCTCTTTTAATTGCACGTCATACTCCTGGAGTCCATGAAAAAGTAAAAAAGGCATACATAGGTATTGCGGGGCTTGGAGGACTCGGTTCTAATGTGGCTATTTCGTTGGCGAGAATAGGTATAGGTAGACTTCTTTTAGTAGATTTTGATGTCGTTGAACCTAGTAATTTAAATAGGCAGCAGTATTTTATAAAACATATAGGTATGTATAAGACATGTGCTATGAAGGATATTATTTTTCAAATTAATCCATTTGTAAACGTAGATATAAAAAATGTGTATTTAGATGAAAACAATATTACTGAAATTTTTAAAGAAGTTGATATTATAGTAGAAGCTTTTGACAATCCTTACTCTAAAGCAACATTAGTAAATACAGTACTAAATAAAATGCCGGAAAAAGTTGTGGTAGCTGCTTCTGGATTAGCTGGCTACTTTTCTAATAATACAATAGTAACTAGAAAAATTAAAGATAATTTTTATCTGGTAGGTGATGGGGTAAAAGAAGCAAAAGTTGGATGTGGTTTAATGGCACCAAGAGTGGGAATAGCAGCTAATCATCAGGCAAATACCGTTTTAAGAATTATTATGAATGAAAGGGATGTATAGATTATGGATAAGTTAATTATTGGTGGAATCGAGCTAGAAAGTAGATTATTTATAGGGACTGGTAAATTTCCAAGCAAAAAAGTAATTCCAGATGTTATAAAAAGTTCCAAAACACAGGTAATTACTATGGCATTAAGAAGAGTAGATTTAAATTCTAAAGAAGAAAATATTCTCGAGTATATACCTAAAGACTGCATTTTACTTCCAAATACTTCTGGTGCAAGAAATGCAGAAGAAGCAGTAAGAATAGCAAGATTGGCAAAGGCTCTGGGATGTGGAAATTGGATAAAAATAGAAGTAATATCAGATAATAAATATCTTCTACCAGATAACTACGAAACTATAAAGGCTACTGAAATATTAGCAAAAGAAGGATTTATAGTGCTTCCATATATGAGTCCAGATTTAATTGCTGCTAAAAGGCTAGTTGAAGCTGGGGCAGCAGCAGTTATGCCGTTAGGAGCACCTATAGGTACAAATAGAGGGCTTAAGACCAAGGAATTGATACAGATTATGATAGATGAAATAGACTTGCCGGTAATTGTAGATGCTGGTATAGGTAAACCTTCTGATGCAGCTGAAGCTATGGAAATGGGTGCAGCAGCAGTGTTAGTTAACACAGCTATTGCCACTGCTGGAGACCCTGTTAAAATGGCAGAGGCTTTCAGATTGGCAGTTGAAGCTGGGCGATTGGCTTATACTTCTAAATTAGGTCCTGAAAAAAGATTTGCTGAAGCTTCTTCACCACTTACAGGATTTTTAAACGAAGGTGAGAAATAATGAGTTTTTATAGAGAATATTTAAAATATAAGGATTTTGAATTTAATAAATTTTTGGAAAATATAACATCAGCGGATATATTTAGGATAATAAATAAAGATAAAATAGATGAATACGACTTTTTGGCTTTTCTGTCAAATGAAGCCGAAAAGCATTTAGAAGAGATGGCACAAAAAGCACACAGATTAACAATTCAAAATTTCGGTAAAACAATACTTCTTTATACACCGTTGTATCTTTCTAATTTTTGCATAAATAGATGTTCATATTGTGGGTTTAATATAGAGAACAAAATTAAAAGAAAAAAATTGACTTTTGAAGAAATAGAAGAAGAAGCTAAAGTGATTTCATCTACAGGGCTTAGACATATTCTAATATTAACAGGTGAATCGAGAAAAGAAACTCCTGTTTCTTATATAATTGATGCAGTAAAAATTTTAAAGAAATATTTTGATTCTATTTCTATAGAAATATATCCTCTTAAAGAAGATGAATATAGAGAAGTTATCAAGGCGGGAGTAGATGGACTTACTATTTATCAAGAAGTATATGATGAAGATATATATGATAAAGTCCATATAGCTGGGCCTAAAAAAAATTATAGATTTAGATTAGATGCTCCTGAAAGGGCATGCAAAGCCCGAATGAGAAGTGTTAACATAGGTGCTCTTCTCGGGTTAAATGATTGGAGAAAAGAAGCCTTTATGACAGGGCTTCATGCAAAATATCTACAGGATAAATATTCTGACGTAGAAATAAGCGTTTCTTTGCCTAGAATAAGGCCTCATATAGGAGTATATGAAGATATATATCCAGTAAGCGATAAGAATTTAGTTCAAATAATGCTATCTTTAAGACTTTTTCTACCCCGTATAGGCATTACGATTTCTACAAGAGAAAATCAGAAATTAAGGGATAATCTAATTCCATTAGGAGTTACTAAAATGTCAGCAGGAGTATCTACAGAAGTTGGTGGCCATTCATCTAAGACAAAAAGTGATAGTCAATTTGAAATATCTGACAAACGAAGTGTTATAGAAATGAAAGAAGCTATATTGTCAAGGGGATATCAACCGGTATTTAAGGATTGGATGCACATAGATTATTAATGTTGAGGTGTTCTTTTATGAATATTTACAGAATGATTGATGCAAATATTAATAGAGTTTCTGAAGGATTGAGGGTTTTAGAAGACATATCTCGGTTTATTTTAGAAGACTATAATATGTCTAAAAGCCTTAAGGAAATGCGTCATCTTGTTAGAAAGAGTTTTTTAGATTCTAAACTGATAACTTTTAGAGATTCCTGTAATGATTTGGGATTTAACATATCACAATCCAGTACTATCGATAACAAAGAAGATTTATTAAGTTTAGTAGAAGCGAATTTTAAAAGAGTACAAGAAGGTTTGAGAAGTATTGAAGAATCTCTCAAGATTTTAGGGCATTACGATAAATCAAAAGTATATGAGAGATTAAGATATGAGTCTTATGATTTGGAGAAAAAATTTGGTTTAAAAAAAGATTTCCTCGATACTGATATATACGGAATTACTGCTGAAGAGTTTTCTTTAGGTAGAACTAATATTCAGGTAGTTGAAGAAATGATAAAGGCTGGAATAAAAATTATTCAATATAGAGAAAAAGAAAAAAGTAAACTTGAGAAATATAATGAATGCAAGGCTATTCGAAAACTAACAAAAGATAGTGGAGTAACTTTTATTGTTAATGATGATGTAGATATAGCTATTGCTGTAGAGGCTGATGGGATTCATTTGGGACAAGATGATATGCCTATAGAAGAAGTCAGAAAAATAGCAGGTAATATGATTATAGGCTTGTCAACACACAATATTGAACAAGCTAAAACAGCGGTTAAAAAAGGTGCAGATTATATAGGAGTAGGACCTATATTTAACACTACAACTAAAAAGAATGTAGAAAAATCTGAAGGACTAAAGTATCTCAAATGGGTTTCAGAAAACATTCCAATTCCCTATGTAGCAATAGGAGGGATAAAAGAGTCAAATATTATAGAAGTTAAAAAATACGGTGGAAAATGTTTTGCTATGATATCTGAAATTGTTGGTTCGCCGAATATAGTTAAAAAAGTAGAGAGTATAAGAAAATTACTAAAAACTATATAGTAAAGGAGAATGGGATATGAATTATACAACTCAAATGGATGCCGCTAAAAAAGGCATAATTACTAAGGAAATGGAATTAGTTGCAGAAAAAGAAAAAATAGATGTTGAAGTTTTAAGAGAAAAGATAGCACAGGGTAAGGTTGTAATACCTGCTAACAAAAACCATAACTCACTTGATCCAGAAGGAATAGGAGAGGGTTTAAGGACTAAAATAAATGTAAATTTAGGAATTTCAAAAGATTGCTGTAATATTGAAGAAGAGCTTAAGAAAGTAAAAACAGCTCTTGAAATGAAGGTTGAAGCGATTATGGATTTAAGTTCTTATGGAAAAACTGAAGAGTTTAGGAAAAAGCTTATTGATATGTCTTCAGCTATGATAGGCACTGTACCTGTATATGATGCAGTTGGTTTTTATGATAAAGAGCTTAAAGATATAACAGCAGAAGAATTTTTAAAGGTTGTAGAAAAACATGCTCAAGATGGTGTAGATTTTATGACAATCCATGCAGGGATAAATAGAGAAACTGCTGAAGTTTTCAAAAGAAACAAAAGGCTTACTAATATAGTATCAAGAGGTGGTTCTTTATTATATGCATGGATGGAACTAAACAATAAGGAAAATCCATTTTACGAATACTTTGATGAAATTTTAGATATATGCGAAAAATACGATGTAACCATAAGTCTTGGTGATGCCTGTCGTCCAGGAAGTATAAATGATGCTACAGATGCAAGTCAGATTAAAGAACTTATAGTGCTTGGAGAACTTACAAAAAGGGCATGGGAAAGAAATGTACAGGTAATGATAGAAGGACCTGGACATATGCCTTTAAATGAGATAGCTGCAAATATGATTCTTGAGAAAAAGCTTTGTCATGGAGCACCTTTTTATGTGTTAGGGCCTATAGTAACAGATATTGCACCGGGATATGATCATATTACGAGTGCTATAGGAGGAGCTATAGCGGCTGCGAATGGTGCAGACTTTTTATGTTATGTAACACCTGCTGAACATTTAAGACTTCCTACATTAGAAGATATGAAAGAAGGTATTATTGCTTCTAAAATTGCTGCACATGCTGCTGATATAGCAAAAAATATTAAGGGTGCAAAAAAGTGGGATTATGAAATGAGTAAAGCAAGACAAAGCTTAGATTGGGAAAGAATGTTTGAGCTAGCTATTGATCCTGAAAAGGCAAGAAGATATAGAAGGGAATCTATGCCTGAACATGAAGATAGTTGTACAATGTGTGGAAAAATGTGTTCTATGAGAAATATAAACAAAGTAATGCAGGGTAAAAATATAAATATTTTAAGAGAGGACGACTAAAATGCTTTACCTCATTACTAATAGGAAAATTATTAAAAAAGACAGCTTTTATGAAGTAATAGAAGATGCAGTAAAAGGTGGAGTAGATGCTGTTATATTAAGGGAGAAAGATTTATCTTATAATGAACTTCTGCCTATTGCAGTTAAATTGAAAAACATCCTTAGTAGTTATAATATACCATTAATAGTCAACGGAGATTTAGATATTGCAAAAAATATAAAAGCAGCCGGTTTTCATACAAGTTTCGATAGATTTATAAAAGAAAAAATTGAATTTAAAGGACTTTTAGGTGTATCTGTACACAGTTTAGAAGAAGCTATAATTTCTGAAAAGTACGGAGCGAGTTATATCTTGGCTAGTCATATATTTGAAACGGAATGTAAAAAAGGATTAAAACCAAAAGGCATAAAAATGATTGAAGAAATAAAGATGAATGTGAAAATTCCTGTAATAGCATTAGGTGGTATAAATCATGAAAATATAGATAAAGTTTTATCTGCAGGAGCTGATGGAATTGCAGTTATGTCATACATAATGGCTTCGGAAGAACCATTCTTGTCTGCTAAAAAACTAAAAGTGAAAATTAATGAATTTTTATCTAAAAAATAAGAAATAAAAATCATTTTAAAATTTTCTAACAAATTAAATGATTTTCACAAAATTTTTAAAAAGAACTTATAAAATATTAAAAAATCACTTTATATATTGAAAGACAGAAAATATTGTGGCATAATTAACAAGATAGCAAAATAAATATGATAGGAGGATATATTAATGAACGCAGTAATTAGTTACATTAAAGATGTTAAGAACTCATCAAAGAATGCTAAACTATTCATACTAACAAACGTTTTATTTGCTATCTTGATGGGTGCCACTTGGACTGGATTGGGTATAGTAATTGAAAAAACTTTTAATCCCAAAGTATTAGGAACTGCATTTGCAATGCATACATTGGGTATGGCAGTATCGGCTGTTCCTGTAGGTAGAGGAGCTAATAAGTTTGGATATAAGCCTGTATTAATGGCAGGTACAATTGTAGGAGCAGCATGTCTTGTTTTAAATGGTTTTATTCCGAATGTTTTATTACTTTATGTTATCAATTTTATATTTGGATTGTCTCAAGGTGTTTATGAGGTACTTCCTGCACCATGTATAAATGCTAATACAAATGAAAAAGAAAGAGCATCAGTTATGGCGGTTATGTTTGGACTATACTGGCTAGCGGTTGTAATAATAACTAAAACTTCAGGGAATTTTATTTCAATTTTTCAATCAAAGCTAGGAGTAAGTGAATTAGTTGCATATAAATATTATACTTTTGTTTCTGCAGGAATTGGATTGTTAGGGATTTTTCCTATTATGGCAATGGATGAAGTTAATAAAGATGAAAGATTAGATATAGAGAAGAAAGAATCAACTTTACTTCAAGATTTAAAAGTAGTTGCTAATAAAGAAGTAATGTTATATTTAGTATATATGGGATTAATAGGTCTTGGAGCAGGATTGTTCTGTCCGTTCTTCGCTAATTTCTTTAAAAATGGACTAAACTTAGAGCCTACTGTTGTTGGTAATATACTTTCAGTTCAGTATTTTGCAATGGTTATTGGAATGTTTATTTGTC
This sequence comes from Caloranaerobacter longqiensis, assembly GCF_050286925.1. Lineage (NCBI taxonomy): Bacteria > Bacillati > Bacillota > Tissierellia > Tissierellales > Thermohalobacteraceae > Caloranaerobacter > Caloranaerobacter longqiensis. The sequence continues at coordinate 63,342 of NZ_JBFWFX010000011.1, read as the reverse complement.
CATTATTGGTTAAGAGGGTAGGTTCTGTTGTAACATTAGGAGCGGCTTCTTTAGCATCAGTACCTTTTATGTTAATTATTGTTAATTCAGATCAATTTGGTTCTGCAATGATACCAGTATTAACAGCTGCTTTCTTCATGAGATCGGGACTTATGAATTTAGCTATGCCAGTTATGTATAGTTTACCATTAGAATTTGTTGAAAAAGAAAAAAGAGCTCCTCTTGCAGGAATAATATCGTTATTTAGTTCAGGAACCCGTGCATTATCTTCATTTATTGCGGGTCATATAATGGCTATACCAGCTTTTAATGTTGGAAAATATTTACTAGATGGATATAGAATTCCTTACTATGTTGCAGGAGTGTTATATACAGTAGCTACAATAATATTACTAAAAACTTATGTTAAAAAATATAACAGAATTAATAAAGGCGAAAACCAAGAAAGTCAAATGGCAGCTTAATAAAATGAGGCGTGAGTTTAAAACAAGCTCATGCCTACTTTTTTTCTAAGATATTTGTACTTTTCCTTTTTTAAAGAGGAATAAGAATAATTTTGTTGAATTAATAATAATCATTAAATAACTTTGAGTTTATATTTTGCTTATATATTGATTAGGAGGTGTAGTTATGCAAAATGTTTATGCTGAAATAAAAAAAGATAAACAAATCTGGAAATTCTGTTTTTATGGTTTTTTGAAAAACCTGAAGTTCTTTGAACCATATCTCTATATATACCTATTAGCTAACGGATTAAGTTTATTTAAGGTTGGTGTTTTATTTGCAATAAGAGAAATAGTAACGTATATTTTTGAAGTTCCTTCAGGTATTTTTGCAGATAGTTATGGTAAAAAGACAGAGTTGCTTATTTGCTTTACATTTTATATAATATCTTTTATATTTTTCTTTTTAAGTACCAATTATATGGTGATAATTATAGCTATGATATTTTTTGGACTAGGTGAAGCATTTAGGTCAGGTACACATAAGGCTATGATATATTCATATTTAGAACAAAAAGGATGGTTTTCTTATAAAGGATTTGTATACGGAAGAACTCGTTCATTTTCACTTTTAGGTTCATCAATTTCAGCCTTTTTATCTATAATTTTTGTTTTAAAACTACCTGCAATGAGATGGATTTTTCTTATTTGTATTTTACCCTATATTTTAGACTTTTTATTAATCTTAAGTTATCCTAACAGTTTGAATGAAAAGAATGAAAGTGATTTAAGTATTAAAAAATTTTTTGTTAATAGTTTTATAAAGCTTAAAAGCATATTTAATAATAAAATGCTAGTAAAAGTTTTAATCAGTTCGTCATTATATGATGGAATTTTTAAGACTATAAAAGACTATATACAGCCAATTTTACAGACTACTATATTATTAATGGGAGCTTCATATATTACAAATCTGGATTCAGATAGCCAAATAAAGGTAATTTTAGGTATTACGTATGGAATATTCTATATATTTAGTTCGATGGCTTCGAGAAACATATATAGGCTGAACAAATATTTGCCTTCAAGTAAACTTATGCAGATTTCATTTGATATTATGGGTATATTATCTATAGCATTGTATTTTACAATTAAATTTAAATTGATATATTTAGTGTTAGGGTTATATTTCGTTTTATATGTGTTAAAAGATGGACGAAGGCCATTAGTTGTTGATGTATGTGGAGATTATATGAATAAAGATGAAAGAGCGACTGTTATGTCGATAGATAGTCAATTGAAATCGCTATTTGTTGTTATTCTAGCACCATTATTTGGATTTATAGCTGATAAGTTTTCAATTCAGGTTTTATTCCTTATAATAGGAATAAGTATGTTAATAATTAATAGACTGTTAAGTCTTGTTAATGATTCGAAATATATGTCGACTAATTCTTAAAAATGGCTTAGGCCATTTTTTTTTGCATAAAAATAAAATAATTACACACATTAACAATTGCACCTGAGATTAATTTGTCAGAAAATAACTTTCAAAAAGTTAGTGTGGGGAATATAAATCAGACAATCTGCACACTCCGATATTTTCAGAAAAGTAAAAACATTTGAAATTCGTCGACATATGTCATATAATATAACTAACAGTCGAATTAAGCTTGGAGGGAGGAATTCTATGGCAAACAACAGAGAAAATTGGGGATCGAAGATAGGACTGATACTAGCGATGGCAGGTAATGCTATCGGTTTAGGTAACTTTTGGAGATTCCCATATCAGGCTGCCAACAATGGTGGTGGTGCATTCCTAATTCCATATTTTGCAGCACTTATAATGATTGGTATTCCAGTAATGCTAGTTGAATGGAATCTTGGACGTTATGGTGGTAAATATGGACATGGGACATTAGGTCCTATGGTATATTTACAAGCTAGAGAAGGGATAAGTCCGAGAAAAGCAGCAATAATAGATGCTTTATCAGGTGCATTAGCTTTTGCTGTTACATTATTAGTTAATTCATATTACAATCAAATAATTGGTTGGACTTTAGGATACAGTTATCTTTCAGCAACTGGTGGTTATATGGATACTGCAAAGTCGACAGGTGAAATTTTCGTAAACTATATTCAAAGTCCAAAAGTATTTATATTTTGGATATTAGCTTTATTAGGTCTTGCATTTGCAGTTACAAGGGGAGTTCAAAAAGGTATTGAGAGTTGGGCAAAATTAATGATGCCTGTATTATATATATTCGGAATTATATTAGCTATAAGGGCTTTAACTTTAGGAAGTCCTGTTAATCCTGACTGGTCTTCATTAAAAGGTTTAAATTATATTTGGAATCCTGATTTTACAAAACTTAATTGGAAAGCTGCATTGGCTGCTGCAGGACAGATATTCTTTACATTATCAATCGGTATGGGTATTATAGCAAACTATGCTTCGTATTTGAAACCCGATGATGATGTTGTAGTTTCGTCATTGGCAACTATCTCATTAAATGAGTTTGCAGAAATAATTTTAGGTGGTACTGCTGTTATACCTATAGCATATGCATTTTTAGGACCTAAGGGAGTAGATGTAGGTGTAGGACTATCATTTGTTGCATTACCAAACGTATTTAGATCGATGGCTGGAGGTCAGTTGTTTGGTGCATTATGGTTCTTGCTATTATTCTTTGCTGGATTTACTTCAGCGATAGCTATGTTTAACTATTTAACTGCATTAGTTGAAGAAGATTTGAAAATTGAAAGATCTAAAGCTGCATGGATTATTTTCTTTGGATATATAATTGTTGGATTACCAGTAGGTCTTGAACCGATTTTAACTAAAACTGCTGACCTTATGTATTTAACTGAAGTAGATAACTGGGTTGGTTCATATTTACTATTAGTATTAGGTTTAATAGAAGTAGCAGTTGTTGGTTGGTTAATGAGAGAAAGAGCTTTAGAAGAATTAAATAGAGGTGGTATATGGAAAGTTCCAACATGGTTCTTCAACTTATTTGTTAAAATAATAGCTCCTGCTTCAGTTGCTATACTTCTATTCTTCTCAACCAAAAAATATATCGAAGATGGATACTTTGATTTGATACCATCTTCTGTTGCTGATAAACCTCAGTTAATACCTTGGGTAGTAGGTGGTAGAATAGTTGTAATTGTTGTATTAATAGCTGGGTTCATACAATCATATATTTCAATTAAGAATAAGTATGGTAATGAGCTAAAAGAAGGTAAGATATTGATCCGTTCATAAGGAGGAATGTTAATATGACTGGTGCTGCTTTAGGTTTTATGATTACTGTATGGACTATTATATTTGTTTCCATGTTTGTAACAGTGAGACCATTACTAAAAGAAGAAAAGAGATAAAATCCCCATCAAAATGATGGGGATTTTTTCCCTAAATGAGATATAATAAATATTGAGGTGATTTAATGAATACAACAGAAGTAATAAAAGTTTTAGAACAATTATCTACAAAAATAGAAAAAACAAATCTAATAAATGAAAAGAAAAAAGAAAGATATCTTCAAAAGGTAAGCAGTTTAATTAATGAGTATAAAAATATTGAAGTATCTGATAGTTTGGAAAATGTTTATACTTCATTAGTAAAAAAAGGTAAAGAGTTATTAAAAGAATTTAGAGCAAATGCAAATTCTAAAGAATTGAACGATAAATTAAGTTATTATATAAGGTATTTAAAAGCAGCTAAAGCAGATTTTACTGGTAATACTGATTATATAAACAAGTATTTTAGAGTATATTTATTTACATCTATTTTATTCCTAGCATTATCACCACAATATTTCGGCTTTGTTTTACCAGCAGTATTTTTTATACCTATTTTCTTAGGGGTTAGAGGGATAAAAAATAGGTCATTAACTGGATTTAATTTAAGCTTAACAGTAATACCAGTATCTATAATGACGTCTTTTATATGGATAAGATATGGATTATTTGTACTATCAAATTATAAGGAAGCAGTAAATCAAACTTTAAACTATACTGGTTTATCTCTTACTTTGGCAACATTATTGACTGTTATACCACCTGTTTTAGCAGTTATATTATTAATTTTAATATTTATTCAATCATATAGAGCGATAAAATGTAAAGATTTGTTTGTATAGAAAATTAAAACAATTGTGAAAAAAATTAATTTTAGAACTTCGGATGCAGCCATTGAAACATACAACATAATATCATAATATATTAATATCGTAATATATTGATATATTAATATTGCATCCGGAGGTGTTTGACATGAAGAGTAAATCTCATATGAATTGGTCATGGATTTTAATGGTATTATTCTTTATTTTATCAATTATTGATATAAGATTTGGAATATTAGGATTTTTGTGTATGGGATTTCCTTTATACCATGCTTTTAAGGGAAGAGGTAAGGTTCATTGTGTAAAATATTGCCCAAGAGGTTCCTTCCTGGGGAAATTTTTAAGTACTATAAGTTTGAAAAATAATTTACCGAAAAGTATGAATACAAAGACTTTTAAAAATATAGTATTAGTAGTAATGCTTATAGTGTTTAATATTTCTTTATATAGAGCTGGTTTAGATTTTATTAATATTTCAATATGTATTTTTAAATTTATACTGATATCGAGCATTATAGCTATTATTTTGGGAGTATTTTATAAACCTAGAAGCTGGTGTGTAATATGTCCAATGGGACATGCTACTGGGATGATAAGAGATGCACAAAATAAAAACAGAAAAAACTAAAATGACAGAGTGCTAATAAGCACTCTGAACTTGTTGACAAACTTATATTTTTCAATATTTATGAAAATGAAAGCGAATGCTTGAAAGAATTTAGTTAAAAAACTAGGAGAAAATTTTTGAGAAAATCCGTAGGTTTGACAGGAAGTCAAACCAGCATCCTACAAGACAGGAGGTCTTGATTAGGTGCGTTAGGATTTTCTAAAAATTTAAGCCTTAAGTTTTTTCTAAATTCGTCCGCATGAGCGTCATTTTCATAAAATACTTAAGAGAATAAGTTTGCCGGCAGTCTGGGAGTGCTAAATTGGCACTCTATTTTTTTTGAAAAAAGGATATTTCTAATTAAGGTATAATTATATAATTAGCAAGAAAATATAACAAAAGGGGGGATGTTTCTATGAATTATGTTCTAGGTACTTTAGAACCTAAAGCTGTATTTAAATATTTTGAGGAAATATCTAGAATTCCTAGAGGTTCAGGAAATGAAAAGAAAATCAGCGATTATCTAGTTTCTTTTGCTAAAAATCATAATTTAGAAGTTATACAAGATGATGCATTAAATGTTATAATTAAAAAGGGTGGAACTTTAGGATATGAAAGTTCACCAACTGTTATTTTACAAGGGCATATGGATATGGTGTGTGAAAAAGACAAAGAAGTTGAACATGATTTTGAAAAGGACCCTTTAAAATTAAGAGTTGACGGTGATTTTGTAAGAGCAACAGGTACGACATTAGGTGCAGACAATGGGATTGCTATAGCTTATTGTCTAGCGATATTAGAGTCAAATGATATACCACATCCACCACTTGAAGTTGTTTTTACTACTGAAGAGGAAACTGGTATGGGTGGAGCTTCAGCTTTAAATCCTTCGAATTTAAAAGGCAAAATACTTATAAATATCGATTCAGAAGAAGAAGGTAAACTTTTAGTAAGCTGTGCAGGTGGGGTGAGAACAAGGATTATACTTCCTATAGTTAAAATACAAGTTGACGAAAAATTAAATACATATAGAATCAAGGTCAAAGGATTAAAAGGTGGCCATTCGGGTATGGAAATCGATAAAGGCAGAGGCAATGCTAACAAACTTATGGGAAGAGTATTAAAGGACATACAGAAAACGCTAAAATTTTATTTAGCAAATATTAGTGGTGGAGCTAAAATGAATGCAATCCCTAGAGAAGCTGAGGCAGCTATATTGATTAATCCAGAAGATGAGCAAAAACTAAATGAAAAAATTAAGTATTGGAATGAAATATTAAGTAATGAATTTAAATCTTCTGATCCAGACGTTAATGTGGAGCTTGAAAAATTGAATGATAATATTGATAGCGTATTTTCAATTGAAACAACAGAAAAAGTAGTGGATTTACTGGTTATGATACCAAATGGTATACAAACTATGAGTATGGAAATAAAAGGTTTAGTTCAAAGTTCGACTAACCTTGGAGTAGTAGCTGTTAAAGATAATGAAGTAGTATTTGAAAGTGCAGTCAGAAGTTCAGTAAGAAGTTTAAAGTATGATATAGTATCTCAGACAGAAACAGTGGCAAAAGTTATAGGAGCTAAGTTTGTAACAGAGTCCGATTATCCTGAATGGCAGTATAATCCTAACTCGTATATTCGTAAAGTATTTGTTAAAGTATATAAAGATTTATACGGGAAAGAGCCAGAAATTACTGCAATACATGCAGGTCTAGAATGTGGGCTTTTTAAAGAAAAGTTAGGAGATATTGATATGATTTCATTTGGTCCAAATATGTATGATGTTCATACACCAAATGAACATTTAAGCATATCTTCGACTAAAAGAACATGGGATTACTTGTTAGCAGTATTAAGAGAAATAAAATAAAAGATAAAGGAGAATGAAAATGACTAAAGATGATAAAAAGATAATGTGCCAATGTGGTTGCAATCATGAACATACTCATGACAATGAACATGAGGATTTTCCAAGGATACATCTTGTTTTAGAAAATGATACAGAAGTAGATTGTTTAGTATTAACAACAATGGAACTAAGAGGCAAAAAATTTGTTGCGTTGTTGCCAGTAGGTGAAGAGAGGGTTTTATTATATGAAATTAAAGAGACAGAAGAAGAAATTGAACTTATCAATATAGAAAGTGATGAAGAGTTTGAACTTGTTTCTAAAGCATTTTTAGAAGAGTTTGGAGATGAATAGTATAAAAATATTTTTGGGTGGGAGGTAAATTATGACAAAAGAACTAAAGTTAGCACAAGAACTAATAGATTTTATTTATAAAAGTCCAACTCAGTATCATGCTGTAAAAAGCATAAAAGAAATGTTAATCAATAAAGGATTTGAGGAATTAAAATTAAGAGATAGATGGAATATAGAAAAAGGTGGTAAATATTTTGTAACAAAAAATGATTCAGCATTAGTAGCATTTGTAGTAGGAAAAGGAGAGGTTGAAAAAGATGGATTTAAATTAATTGGAGCACATACTGATGCACCAACATTTAGAATTAAACCATCACCTGAAATGATAGCGGAAAATAGTTACCTAAAATTAAATACAGAAGTATATGGAGGACCTATTTTAAACACATGGTTCGACAGACCTTTGTCATTAGCTGGTAGAGTAAGTTTAAAAAGTGATAATCCGTTATATCCAGAAACTAGACTAGTAAATATTAATAAACCGATACTCATAATACCAAATCTAGCAATACATATGAATAGAAAAATAAATGAAGGAGTTTCAATAAATAAACAAAAAGACGTATTGCCTATATTATCTTTAATTAATGATGAATTTGAGAAAGATAATTATTTAATTAAGTTATTATCAGAATATTTAAACGTAAATCCAGATGATATTATTGATTTTGATCTTTATTTGTATGAATTTGAAAAAGGTAAAATTGTTGGCCTTAATAGGGAATTTATTTCTTGTGGAAGATTAGACGATTTAGCAATGGTACATGCTGGAATAACTGCATTAGTTAATACTAAAAGTTCAAATTCAACAAATGTAATGGTATGTTTTGATAATGAAGAAATTGGAAGTCAAACTAAGCAAGGTGCAGGATCACCAATGTTAATAAATATTTTAGAAAGAATAGTTTATGCATTAGGAAAAGATAAAGAAGATTTCTTTAGAGCAATTTATAGTTCATTCTTAATATCAGCTGATATGGCACATGCAGTCCATCCAAATTCACCAGAAAAGCATGATCCGGTGAATAAACCAAAAATAAATAAAGGCCCAGTAATAAAGATTAATGCAAACCTAGCATATACTACTGATAGTGATTCTTGTGCTGTATATGAGATGATTTGTAAGAATGCAGGGATTCCTTTGCAGAAATTTGTAAATCGTTCAGATGAAAGAGGAGGATCTACTATTGGACCTATTTCATCTAGTCAGTTAGATATACGTTCAATTGATATTGGAAATCCAATGTTAGCAATGCATTCAATAAGGGAATTGGCAGGAGTTTTGGACCATTATTATGTAACTAAATCTTTTGAGGAATACTTTAGATTATAGTATATTGAGTTTGGTTTCAAACTTAAACAATAGGGTGATGCTGTGAATTATAAATTATTAGCTATAGATTTAGATGGTACACTTCTAACTGATGATAAAAGAATATTAGAAGAGAATAAAGAAGTATTAACTACTTTATCTAAAAAAGGTTTAGAAATAATAATAGCAACCGGTAGAAGATATTGGTCAGCTAAAAATTTTGCAAAAGAGCTAGGAATTGAATTAACAATATTAGCAAATAACGGAAATATTATAAGGAGAATATCAGATGATAAGGTATTAGTTGCTAATTATTTAGAAAGAGAAGATTTTAATCGGATTGTTAAGAAGGGAAGAGAAATGGGACTGTACCCAATTTTGCATGTAGATCATTATGAGGAAGGATATGATTTACTAATAGAAGAAGATGAAGAAGGTATTAAATATTCGAATTATGTTAAAAAGAATATTATTAGGCATAAAAAATTAAAAAACATATTAGATTATGAAGAATCAAAAATATTAGTTATATGTTATGAGAATAGTTATGAAACTTTGAGAAAATTTGAAGAAAAAATACACAAAGAATATCCACAAAAATTTAACACCCATATTTTAATAAATGGTTCAGATATCGGACCTATACTTGAAATAATGAGCTTAAAAGGGTCAAAATGGCTTTCATTAAAAGATTATGCTAAAGACAAAGGGATTGATGAAAGTCAAATCATAGCTATTGGAGATGATAATAATGATGTTGAAATGGTTGAAAAAGCTGGTTTAGGAATAGCTATGAAAAATGGAACTGATAAAATTAAAAAAGTTGCTGATATTGTTACTAAAAAGACAAATAATGAAGCTGGAGTATCTCAGATATTAAGAGAAATATTTAGGATATAGTTTTGCAATATTTTACTATTATTTATATATAATATGTTTTAATAACAAAATTATTTTGATGGTAGTATACTATATTTTTAAAAGTAAAGATTTTGTTTATATAAGAGTAGCTTATATTAATAGAACTTTAGGATTGTATACAATTATATATATAATTTTTTAACCTAAGCTTTAAGCTTAGGTTTATTCTTTTTTTGAAATAGCAAGGTTTAATTTCAGACTACCTCCTGTCTTGTAGGATGCTGGCTTAGCGTCCTGCTAAGCCTACGGATTTTCTCAAAAATTTTCACCTAGTTTTTTTAACTAAATTCTTTCAAGCATTCGCTTTTATAATCCATAAGGAAATTATAATAAAATCTTATATTTTTATAAATATTAATGTTAATTTTATTGAAACTTTGTCTGGCATGCTTGCATGCCAGAGTCGTTATAAACTTTATTAAATCGTAAGTAATTTTAGATATAATTTCCGAAATGGACTTCAACAAAATCCTCTTTGATTTATTTAAATCGAAGATTTTGTTATTTTCATATATTTTTTAAAAAATTAACTTTGTCAACAAGCTTGTTTAATTTTTGCTTTAAAATTTAAATTTTTTTAAAACTTACATAATTCTATTGACGTAATCAAAAAAAAATAGTATCATTTACAGAAATGATTTAATGCGTTAAAGCGATAAACAAATAAAGCGAGGTGTAAATTTTTTATGCTGAGTTTCAAATACCAGACTCCATACGGAGTAAAATATGAACTCTATAATGATTATGAGATTAAGGAGATGATTATAAATGGTATAAAAGATAATTTTAGAAGTTATGGATATAGACAGGTTTCTACTCCTACAATTGAATATTATGATATGTTTTCATTAGTCAAAAGTACTGTATTAAAAGATGAGATGTTTAAGTTCATAGATAGCTCAGGAGAAATATTAGTTCTAAGACCTGATGTGACAATTCCTATAGCTAGAATGGTTGCAAATAATTATAAAACGAATAAAGATTATTTTAAGTTTTTTTATGTTTCAAAAGTATTTAGAATGAGTAGGAATCAAAATGGAAAAGAAAGGGAGTTCACTCAGGCTGGCATAGAATATTTCGGCAATAATGAACCTGATGCAGATGCAGAGGTAATTGCAATAGCAATTAAAAGCTTACTTAAAAATGTATCAAATTTTCAGATAGAAATAGGCCATACAGATTTTTATAAAGGGTTATTGGCAGAAATAGATATTGACAGAGCTATTCAAGATAAACTTAAAGGACTTATAGAAAATAAAAACTTTGTAGAAATAGAAAGATTATTAGATAACTTGGATATTAAAAAGGAAGTTAAAGATATTATAAAACAGTTACCGGGTCTTTATGGAGAGTTTTCCGATGTTTTAAAAAGGTCAAAAAAAATGTGTCTTAATGACAGAATGGCCAGATCACTAGAAAATCTGGAAGCTGTATATGAGATATTAAATGATTACGGATATAGTCAGTATATATCAATAGATTTAGGATTAATAAACCATTTGGACTACTATACTGGAATTATATTTAAGGGATATATGGCCAATCATGGACAGATTATTTTAAATGGTGGAAGGTATGATAAACTGACTGAGCAGTATGGTCATTGTATGCCGGCAACCGGTTTTGCAATTAACATAGATGAATTGCTTAACGGTATAAGGTCTACTATTAAGAGGTTTGATAAAGGATTTAATACGGATTATTTAATCCTTTATACAAAAGAAAACAGAAAAGAAGCCTTTAAAATGGCAAATTATCTTAGGAATGAAGGCTTAATAGTTGAAACGGATTTGTATAAAAATCTCAAAAAGCATATAGACTATGCTGAGGGCAATAAAATCAAAACTTTAATTATATATGATACTGAGAGGTTGAAGCTTATTGACATACAGAAAAATAATTGTATGAATATTGATATTGATAATTTTATGAAGCGATTAGATAACAAAGCTAAAAACTGCTTTTTAACATCAATACATTAAGGAGGATAGATTGTGGACTACTTAAATATTGCTCTTGCTAAAGGAAGATTAGGAGATAAAGGATATGAAATGTTTAAGAAAATTGGATTAGGATATAGTGAAATGGAAAAAAATTCAAGAAAATTGATATTTACAAATGAGAAAAAGAATGTACGCTTTATATTGGTAAAGGCTAGTGATATTCCGGTATATGTAGAAAGAGGGGCGGCCGATTTAGGTGTAGTAGGGAAAGATATTATTATGGAAGAAGAGAGAGACCTCTATGAAATAGCTGACTTAGGTTTTGGAAAATGCAAATTTGCTGTTGCAGCTCTTCCTGGATATAAGATGGATAATATCAGAAGACCTTTAAAGGTAGCAACAAAGTATCCAAATGTTGCAAAGAAATATTTTTTATCAAAGGGGATACAAATAGATTTAATCAAGTTAAATGGTTCTGTAGAGTTGGCTCCTTTAGTTGGTCTTTCGGATGTAATAGTAGATATTGTTGAAACAGGAAGAACTCTAAAAGAGAATGGATTGGTAGTTGTAGAAGATATGTTTCCTATAAGTGCCAGATTGGTTGCGAATAAGGTAAGCTATAAAATGAAAAATAAGAGTATAAGAGAAATAATCGATAATATACAAATGATTTTTAGAAAGGAGTTATAAGTATGATAAAGATTATAGAAACAGGAGATAGAGAATCGGAAAAATTAATAAAAGATTTGCTAAACAGAAGCCAGCTTGAATTCGGAGAGGTAAACAAAAGTGTAGAAAAAATACTAGAAGATGTTAAAGAAAATGGCGATAAAGCATTATACAATTATACAAAAAAGTTTGATGGTGTAGAATTAGATAATCTTATTGTATCTGATAATGAGATAGATGAAGCATATAATAGTTGTGATTCGAAACTTGTTGAGGCTTTGGTTGAGGCTAGAGATAATATCTGGAATTATCACAGTAAACAACTCAAAAATTCATGGATATGGAATAAAGATAAGGGGATAATATTAGGGCAAATATATAATCCAATTGAGAAGGTAGGTATATATGTACCTGGCGGTACTGCTCCTTATCCGTCAACGGTTCTTATGAATGCTGTACCTGCTAAAGTGGCGGGTGTAAAAGAGATAATTATGGTAACTCCTCCTTCGAAGGACGGAAAAATTAATAAAAATATATTGGCTGCAGCAAAAGTAGCAGGTGTAGACAGGATATTTAAAATTGGCGGTGCACAGGCAATCGGTGCCTTAACCTTTGGAACGGAGACTATTCCTAAAGTGGATAAAATTGTGGGGCCGGGTAATATTTATGTAGCTATGGCAAAAAGGATGGTATACGGATATGTTGATATAGATATGATTGCAGGACCAAGTGAGATATTGATAATTGCAGATGATAATGCAAATGAAAGATATATAGCTGCCGATATGCTGTCTCAGGCTGAACATGATGTACTGGCATCATCTATATTGATAACTACTTCAAAGGAGTTAGCTGTAAAAGTAAGAGATGAAATAGAAAGGCAGGTTAAACAATTATCCAGAAGGGATATTATAGAAAAAGCCCTCAATGATTATGGAGTAATTATAGTTGTTAATGATTTAGAAGAGTCAGTTGAGTTATCTAACAAAATTGCACCAGAGCATTTAGAGTTAATGGTGGATAAGCCATTTGAATTAGTTAATAGTATTAAAAATGCAGGAGCAATATTTATGGGTGAGTATTCACCAGAACCTTTAGGGGACTATTTTGCTGGTCCAAACCATACTTTGCCTACAAGTGGTACTGCTAAATTTTTCTCTCCATTAGGAGTGGACGACTTTTACAAAAAATCTAGTATTATATACTATGACAGAGAAAGTCTTAATAAGTGTAAAAATAAGATTATAAGAATTGCTGAGGAAGAAAGGCTTACAGCTCATGCAAATTCTATAAAAGTGAGGTTTGAAGAATGATAGAGTTATTGGTAAAGAAAAGTATATTGGATTTAAAGCCGTATATACCCAACGATTATGAATATAAGTATAAAATGGATGCCAATGAAAGCCCTTTTAATTTACCTGATAATGTTATAAAAAGTATTATAAAAAACTTATACAACTTAAAATTAAACAGATATCCTGATACAAACAGTAATGCATTGAGAAGAGAAATTTCAAAATATATAGGTGTAAATTTCAAAAATATAATAGTAGGTAATGGTTCTGACGAAATGATTAATATAATAATCAATACTTTTGCTGATAAAAATGATGTTGTTGTATCCCACTCTCCTACATTTGTAATGTATAGACTTATAAGCAAAATTGCAGGTGTAGAGTATATAGATGTACCTACGGATGAAGATTTTAATGTAGATATAGATGCTTTAATACAAACTGCTAATGATAGAGAGGCTAAACTGATATTTTTATGTTCACCTAATAATCCAACAGGAAACCTTATAAGAAAAGAAGAGATTATTAAAGTTGTAAATGAAACCAAAAGTGTTGTAGTTGTCGATGAAGCATATTTTGAGTTTGGAGGTAAAACAATAGTACAGGAAGTAAAAAACTTCAGTAGGCTTATAGTGTTAAGAACATTGTCTAAGGCTTTTGGAGCTGCTGGAATCAGGACAGGCTATTTGGTAGCGGGAGATAAGATTATAGACAGACTAAATAGCGTTAAACTTCCCTATAACTTAAATACCATATCACAACTTATAGGAATAGAGTTACTAAGGAATAAGAGTGAGATTTTAAGCAGAGTTCGATTGGTAAATGAAGAAAGAGATAAATTGTACGATGAAATGAAAAAAATAGACGGAATAAAAGTTTATCCTTCAAGTGCAAATTTTATACTTTTCAGGGTGGATAACGGGAAAAAAGTTTTTGAAGGATTACTAGATAAGGGAGTAAAGGTAAGATTTTTTAGCGGAGGTAGATTGGAAAATCATCTTAGAGTAACGGTAGGAACTCAAGAGGAGAATAAGGCTTTTATAGATGCATTAAAGGAAGTGATGAAAAAATGAGAATGTCGGAAAAAAAGAGAAAAACGATGGAAACAGATATATCTTTAAAATTAAATATTGATGGAAAAGGAAGGGGCAATATAGATACGGGAATAGGCTTCTTCAACCATATGTTGAATCTTTTTGCCAGACACGGATTATTTGATTTAGATTTAAAATGCGAAGGAGATTTATACGTTGATGGTCATCATACCATTGAAGATATTGGTATAGTGCTGGGAGAAGCTTTCAAAGACGCTTTAGGAGATAAAAAGGGAATAAAAAGATATGCAAGTGTATTTACTCCTATGGATGAGTGTCTGTCTTTAGTAGTATTGGATATTAGCGGAAGACCTTATTTGTCTTTCGATGTAAATATTACCAGGGAAATGGTAGGGGATTTTGATACTGAACTTGTAGAAGAGTTTTTTAGGGCCTTTGTAAATAACAGTAGAATTACACTTCATATAAAAATGATAAATAGTGGGAATACCCATCACATGATAGAGTCAATTTTTAAAGGATTTGGCAGAGCATTAGATGCAGCTACTGCTATAGATGAAAGAATAAAAGGTGTAATGTCGACTAAGGGGGTTATATAATGATTGCTATTATAGATTATGGTGTTGGGAACCTAAAAAGCGTATATAAAGCTTTGAAAAAATTGGGGATTGAGGCTAAAATTACGGATGATATTTATGATATAAATAATTCGAAGGGAATAATTTTACCGGGAGTAGGAGCCTTTAAAGATGCAATGAAAAATCTAAAAGAGAAAAATATAATTTCCTGTATAAAAGAAAATATAGCTTCAGGGAAGCCATTGCTTGGGATTTGTCTTGGAATGCAACTTTTATTTGAAAAGAGCTTTGAGGATGGAGAATGGGAAGGTTTAGGAATTTTATCTGGGGAAGTTGTAAGATTTAATGAAAACTTGAAAATTCCCCATATGGGATGGAACAGGTTAAAAATAAATAAGGATAACAAGATTTTAAAGTATATTAAGGAAGGAGATTATGTATACTTTGTCCATTCCTATTATGTAAAAACAAAGGATGATAATGTAATATGTGTGTCTGATTATGGAAAGAGATTTCCTGCAATTGTTGGAAAGGATAATGTATTCGGGATGCAGTTTCATCCTGAGAAAAGTGGTGAAACAGGATTAGCTTTACTAAAAGCTTTTGGGGAGATGATTAAATGATAATATTTCCTGCTATTGATATAAAGGATGGAAAATGTGTTAGGTTAAGACAAGGTCGATTTGATGATGTAACTATATATAGTGATAATCCGGTTGAAATTGCAAAAAAATGGGAGAAAGAAGGATGTCAATATCTCCATTTGGTGGATTTAGATGGTGCAGTTAATGGAATTCCTAATAATATAGAATTAATTAAGGAAATAGTAAGTTCAGTAAGTATTCCCGTTCAGATAGGCGGTGGAATAAGAAGTAGAAAAATTGTTGACATATTACTGGAATGTGGAGTTGAAAGGGTGATTATAGGTACTTTAGCAGTTAGAAATCCGGAACTTTTAGAACAATTAATAAGAGATTATGGTAATAGAATTGTAGTTTCTATAGATGCTAATGATGGTTTTGTAGCAGTTGACGGATGGATAAACTTAAGTTCTATTAATTCAATCGAATTTGCAAAGGACTTAGAAAAAATCGGTGTAAAAACAATTGTATATACAGATATATCAAAGGACGGAATGATGAAAGGACCTAACTTTAAAGTATATGAGGAATTAAAGAAAAAAGTTAATATTAATATAATTGCCTCAGGTGGAATTAGCAGTGCAGGAGATGTAAAAAAGTTAAAGGAAATAGGTGTTTATGGTTGCATAGTAGGAAAGGCCATATATAGTGGAGCAGTAAAGATTACCGAGCTACTTAAATATCAGATAATTAAGGATTGAATTGTCAATGGGGGTGCTTAAATGCTTACAAAAAGAATAATACCATGTCTTGATGTTAAAGCTGGAAGAGTCGTTAAAGGTACTAAGTTTAAAAATATAAGAGATGTTGATGATCCAGTAGAGCTTGCTAAATATTATAATGCTCAGGGGGCAGATGAATTAGTGTTTTATGATATTACAGCTTCTTATGAAAAAAGGAATATACTTTTAGATGTGGTTGAAAGAACGGCAGAAGAAGTGTTCATTCCATTTACAGTAGGTGGAGGTATAAGAACTATTGATGATTTTACTGCATTACTCAGGGCAGGAGCAGATAAAATTTCTATTAATTCAGCTGCAGTAAGAAACCCTAATTTAATAAAGGAAGCTGCATTAAAGTTTGGGTCACAATGTGTTGTACTTTCAATTGATGCAAAAAGGATGGATGGAAAAGAAAGATGGAATGTTTTTATAAATGGCGGAAGACTTGATACGGGTCTTGATGCAATTGAATGGGCCAAACTCGGTGTTAGATTGGGAGCAGGAGAACTAGTAATAAATAGTATAGACGCTGATGGAGTCAAAAGAGGATATGATATTGAGTTAACTAAGATAATTTCTGAAGAGGTTAATGTCCCGGTCATAGCTTCTGGTGGTGCAGGAAAAAAGGAGGATTTTTATGAAGTATTAGATGAAGGAAAGGCCGATGCTGCATTAGCTGCCTCCGTATTTCATTTTAAAGAGATTCTTATACAGGATTTAAAAAAGTATTTAGATAAAAAAGGCATAGCGGTGAGAAAGGGATGAAACAGATGGAGTTTGTTGAAAAAATAAAGTTTGATTCCAACGGTTTGATTCCTGTTATAGTACAGGATGTAGAAACTAAAGAAGTTTTAATGCTTGCATATATGAATAAAAAATCTTTACTAAAGACAATGGAAACGGGTAAAACATGGTTTTACAGCAGAAGTAGAAAAAAATTATGGAATAAGGGAGAAACATCGGGTAATTTTCAAGAGATTGTAGATATGTATTATGATTGCGACGGTGATTCGATACTTATTAAAGTTAAGCAAAAGGGAGTAGCTTGCCATACAGGGGAATACTCTTGTTTTTACAATAAGATTTTAGAGTCTAGTGCTTTAAGTAATGAAGACAATATAGATAAATTTGTAAATTATTTATACAAACTGATAGAAGATAGGAAAAATAATCCACAAGAAGATTCATATACAAGTTATTTGTTTGAAAAAGGTTTGGATAAAATTCTTAAAAAAATAGGAGAAGAGACAAGCGAAGTTATAATTGGAGCCAAAAATAAAAGTAAAGAGGAAGTAATATATGAAGTTTCCGACTTAGTGTATCATATTCTTGTTTTGATGGTAGAAATGGGAGTAACTGTAGAAGATATTAAAAGGGAACTTTATAAAAGGCATAAATAGGCTTAAGATAAAAATATCTTAAGCCTTTATTTTTTTCTTTGAACTTATATTTATTTAATAATATAAATAGTATAAAATTAAGTTATAGTGAAAATTAAAGAGGTGTTTATATTGATACTAACAATACTTACCAGTTTAGTAAATAGAGTTGGAACAATAATAATACTGGCTTTTATTATGTCAAAAATAGATTTATTTAGAAAGCTTGTTACTAAGAAAAATATCAGTCTCTCAGATAAATTTATTCTTTCAATACTTTTCGGAATATTTGGTATAATTGGAACTTACTCAGGTATACTGGTTAAAGGGGCATTGGCAAACTCCAGGGTAATAGGTGTATTTGTTGGAGGACTTTTAGGAGGTCCTTTTGTAGGAATATTATCGGGTATAATTGCAGGATTTCACAGGTGGGTTATAGATATAGGAGGATTCACAGCTGTAGCCTGTGCGATTTCGACGATTATAGAAGGTATAATGGCTGGGATGTTAAGTGAAAAGTTTTACAAAACCGAAAATAAATGGTTATTTTCTTTGGTTATGGGAATTATTGCTGAAATTATTCAGATGATAATAATCCTTATAGTAGCGAAACCTTTTATAGAAGCAGTTAATTTAGTGGAAATAATTGGTATACCAATGATAGTTGCTAATTCCATAGGCATAGCGATATTTATTGCTATTACAGAGAGTATATTTAAGGATCAGGATAGGGCAGCTGCATATCAAGCACAGATAGCATTAAAAATAGCAAATAAGACATTAAAATATTTTAGAAAAGGTTTTAATGCTGAAACAGCACGTGAAACAGCCCAGATAATTTATGAGATGACTGATTTAAAGGCAGTTGCTTTTACAGATAGGGAAAAGATTTTAGCTCATGTTGGAGCTGGTGAAGACCATCATAAAGCTGGTGATAGGATAAAGACTATTATTACGAAGGAAGTAATTAAGAGTGGCAAATATATGGTAGCGAATTCTAAGGAGGAAATTGATTGTAATGTTCATACGTGTGAATTAAAGTCAGCTATTATAGTTCCTTTAAAAGAAAACAATAAAGTAATAGGTACGTTGAAACTCTACAAAACTGATGATAATTCCATTACTCAGGTTGATTTAGAATTGGCTTTAGGATTAGGACTACTTTTTTCAACACAAATTGAATTAAGTAAAATAGAATATCAGTCTGAATTACTTGCAAAGGCTGAATTAAAGGCTTTACAGGCTCAAATCAATCCCCATTTTCTATTTAATGCTATAAACACAATAGTATCATTTATAAGGACAAAACCAGATAAGGCTAGGGAACTTTTATTACATTTAGGTTCATATTTCAGGAAAAATTTGCAGCAGAGTGGAGAAGAAGTTGAACTTACAAAGGAAATAGAATATATAAAATCTTATCTTGAAATAGAGAAGGCAAGATTTGGAGATAAGTTAAATGTAAAGTTTGATATACCGGATAAAATAACCTGTTTTTTACCTCCTCTAATATTGCAGCCTATAGTAGAAAATGCTATTAAACATGGCATAATGGAAAAACTTGAGGGAGGTACTATAATAATTAAAGCTATTGATGATGAAAAAGAAACAATATTAATTGTAAAAGACGATGGTGTCGGAATGGATGAGGAATATATAAAACATATTTTTTCTAAAAAGGAGGGAAATGATTCAGTAGGACTTATAAATGTAAATAATAGGCTAAAAAACAAATATGGTGAAGAATATGGTTTGAAAATTGAGAGCGAGCTAGGAGTTGGGACAACTGTAACAATGAGGATTCCTAAAAATTCAAAGGAGGATAGCTTAAATGATAAGGTGCATAATAGTTGAAGATGAAATGCCTGCAAGGGAAGAAATAAAATATTTGTTACAGGAGTTTGATGACATAGACATAGTTGGTGAAGCAACTCATGGATTAGAAGCTATTGAATTAATCCAAAGGTTAAAGCCTGATTTGATTTTTTTAGATATAAAGATGCCTAAAATTAGTGGAATAGAAGTGACAGAGCGTGTTGTAAAAGGTGAATATGTTCCTTTAATAGTATTTATTACAGCCTTTGACCAGTTTGCTATAAAGGCCTTTGAGGTAAATGCTGTTGATTATCTACTAAAACCCGTATCTAAGGAAAGACTTAAAAAGGCAATAGAAAAAGTAAAGGAGATACATTATAGTAGAGCAGATTATGATGATAAGTTAGAAAAATTTTTAAGATTTATAAAGAATGAAAGAAGGAATAAAATTAGTAAAATATCTGTGTATAAAAACGGTAAACTGATTCCTTTAGATCCCGGTGAAATAATTTATATTACAGTAGAGGGAAGAAATACAATTATAGTTTCTACAAAAGGGAAATTTGAATCAAACAATACATTAAGTCAACTTGAAAAAAAACTTAACACAAAGAATTTTTTTAGGAGCCATAGAAGCTTTTTAATAAATCTTGATTATATAGAGGAAATTGAGCCGTGGTTTAACAGCACGTATCGGGTTAAGATGAAATATAGCAAAGAAAAGATACCTGTAAGCAGGAGCCAGGTTAAAGAATTCAGAGGGATAATGGATATAAACTAAATGTAGTTTATACATGAATATTGCAGTTTAAGAGCGAATATTTGCAATTTAATCCTATTCCCCCTATTTTATTACTATTTAAAGTTATAATAAAACTGAAATGAACAACATTATAATAGGGGGTAGAAAGCATGGTATCATTCTTAACTTCTATCTTAATTTTAGTATTGGGATATTTCACTTATGGTAAATTTGTGGAAAAGGTTTTCGGAGTTGATGAAAAGAGACCTACTCCTGCAGTTGCAATGAATGATGGGGTGGATTTTGTTCAATTAAGTTGGCCAAAAATCTTCTTGATTCAATTCTTGAACATTGCAGGTTTAGGGCCAATTTTTGGTGCAATAATGGGTGCTTTATTTGGACCAGCGGCATTTTTATGGATTGTATTGGGTAGTATTTTTGCTGGTGCTGTGCATGATTATTTTTCAGGCATGCTTTCAGTTAGACATGAGGGGAAAAGTATTTCAGAGATTGTAGGTATTTATCTAGGCGAGAAAGCAAGAAAGATAATGAGGATTTTCTCAGTAGTATTATTGATACTAGTTGGAACAGTATTTATGACTGGACCAGCTAAACTTTTGGCAAGTCTTAATTTAGGTGGAATAGATAGTGCTAGTGTATGGTTAGGAATTATAATTGTATATTATTTCTTAGCCACTATTCTTCCTGTAGATAAGGTGATTGGTAGGATATATCCATTATTTGGTGCAGCTTTATTAATAATGGCAGTTGGAATAGGCGGTATGCTAGTTATTAAAGGATATAATATTCCAGAAATAGCATTAACTAATCTACATCCAAAAGGATTACCGATTTGGCCTATGTTATTTGTAACAATTGCTTGTGGCGCTATTAGTGGTTTCCATGCTACACAATCACCAATGATGGCAAGATGTATTTCTAATGAAAAATATGGAAGAAGAATTTTCTATGGTGCAATGATTTCTGAAGGTATTATAGCATTAATATGGGCAGCAGCAGCTATGTCATTCTTTGATGGTGGTATATTAGGATTAAATGAGACTATAGCAAGTGGTGGACCAGGAGCAGTTGTTAAAACTATTTCAAGTAGTTTGCTTGGACCTATAGGTGGGGTACTTGCTATGCTAGGTGTTATAGCAGCGCCTATAACATCAGGAGATACTGCATTTAGAAGTGCAAGACTAGTTATTGCAGATGCATTAGGATTTAAGCAAGGTGAAATTAAAAAGAGATTAATGCTTGCAGTACCACTATTTGCAGTAGGTTTTACTTTAACAAGAATTGATTTTGGCATAATATGGAGATATTTTGCGTGGTCAAATCAAACATTAGCAATGATAGTTCTTTGGGCTTCAGCTGCATATTTAATGATTAATAAAAAGATACATTGGATTGCTACAATTCCTGCTACATTTATGACAGCAGTAAGTGTAACTTATATACTTCAAGCTCCAGAAGGATTTAGATTACCAACTACTATTTCATATCCAGTTGGTATAATTGTAGCTGTTATTGCTTTAGTTATATTTATTACTAAATTTAAAAATGTTAAAGGGTTAGAATCTGAAATAAAAGCATAATTTTATATTATAAATAATGAATTCATTAGATGAAGAGACAGCTTTTGTTTACACAAAGGTTGTCTCTTTTTATTTTTATACTTTTCTTTGGTAGAAATATATAATGATAATCGTTATCAAAATACTTGACAATTTTGTTGCTACATTATACAATATAATAGAAAATGAAAATCAATATCAATATCAACTAAACACATTAATATAAGGAGAGGTGATTATATGTTTAGTAGTTTTCTACTAATATTTAGAGAAGCTCTTGAAGCAGCATTAATTATCGGTATTATATTAGGTTATTTAGCTAAAATTAACAAACAAAATCTTAATAAATATGTATATGGTGGAGCTGGGTTTGCAGTTTTAGCAAGCGCTGTTACTGCTTACTTATTTGAGGTATTAGCAGGTGGATTTGAAGGGAGAAGTGAAGAAATATTTGAAGGAATAATAATGCTTGTTGCAGTTGTGATACTTACTTCAATGATTATTTGGATGAAAAATCAGAGTAAAGGTCTGAAAGAAGACCTACATAGAAAGATAGACAGCGCTGTTAGTGACAATAAAGTGTATGGATTAGCATCACTTGCATTCTTATCAGTATATAGAGAAGGTGTAGAAGTTGTATTGTTCTTTAAAGCACTATCAAATCAAGTATCATGGTTAAGCTCTTTGATTGGTTCAATTATTGGGCTAATAGCAGCAATTGCTGTAGCATACATTATATTTAAGACTACAGTAAAATTAAATTTACAACAATTTTTTAAAGTTACAGGAGGTTTAATAATATTAATTGCAGCAGGATTATTTGCTCATGGAATTCACGAGTTACAGGAAGCTCATGTTATTCCTATAATAGTTGAACATTTATATAATATAAATGGTATATTGAATGAAAAAGGGACTATAGGCTCAATATTAAAGGCTATGTTTGGGTATAATGGTAATCCGTCTCTAATTGAGGTGATTAGTTATTGGATTTATTTAGGAGTTGTAGGATTAAAGTATTTTAAAGATAAAAATGTTGTTAAAGAAAGTGCTTAAATTGTAGAAAAACTGTTGACTTATAATGTCAGCAGTTTTTTTGTTTTTAGAGAAAAATTTAAGGAGAAATATTTATCATATTTTTTTAAAAAATTCAGAAAATATTTATTGACATATGAATGAAATTAAGATATTCTATACAAAGAAGTCCAAAATAACAAATAAATGCAAATAACTACAGATGTTTAAAAGTTTGGAATTGTACAACATCTATTTAACTTTACGAAAAAAGGTTTTATTTGGGGGGAGTTAAATGGACGAAAAAGCTATAAAAGAGAAAATGAGTTATAAAGTATTGCTTAAAGAAACAGAGTATATGAAATATATTATAGGAAAGTTGATTTCAAGATTTGGAGATTCTTTAGATATTGTGGCGTATGGTTGGATGGTATTTAAATTAACCGGATCAGCTGCAATGCTGGCTACATTATATGCTGTTAATGGTATTCCGTCGATTTTATTTAATGTTGTATCTGGAGTTGTTGTAAGTTATTTACCTAAGAAGAGAGTTGTTTATTTATGCGATATAGGACGCGGATTTACTGTTTTTCTAACGGCTTTTCTTTTTATAAAGGGATTTTTACAACCATGGCATTTATTTGTATTTACGTTTATAAATTCTACATTTGAAGCATTTAGAGCACCGTCAGACACATCATTACTTACTCAAATTATTAGCAAAGAGAAATTCGAACATGCAATGTCTTTAGATTCAAGTATTATTACATTTATGGAACTTATTGGATATTCTATAGCAGGTACTCTTATTATGATAATTGGTATAGGTGGAGTAATATTTATTGATGCAATTACGTTTTTTATTTGCGGTTTTTTAATAGCATTAATAAAAGTACCTAAAGAAACTTTGAAAGAAGGCAAGTTGACAGTCAATCAATATTTTAAGGATTTAAGTGAGGGAACTAGGTACATACTAAAGAAAAAATTTATTTTAAATGTCTGTATATTTGCAGGAATGTTTAACTTATTTTTAATTCCATTTAATTCTATGATGCCTGCATATGTAGAAATCGTTTTAAACAGAGGGCCTAATGCAATTTCTGTTATGGCTACATCATTTTCGATTGCAATGATTATTGGAAGTATGTTAGTACCATTTATAAAGAATAAACTTTCAGGATTCCAAATGTTTGTTCTTTCAGGAATCATATTTAGTCTATGTTATGCAAGTTTATCTCAATTACATATATTTAAAGGAACTGCATTAGTATATTTACCATTAGTAATTATTTGTGCATTTATGGGATTATCAATTCCTATGATGAATGTACCATTAAAGGTAGCATTAATGTCTAGGGTAGATCAAGAATATATTCCACGTGCAGTATCATTTGTAAATGCATTAGCATTATCAGCTACACCTATTGGTGGTGGAATTGTTGGATTACTTGTTGGATTTATATCACTTCAAAATGTATATCTATTATTTAGCATTGTATTGTTACTCTTGTTTATAGCTCAAATGTTTAATAAGAGCATGAGAACTTTATAAAGCATTAGACTGAATATACTGTGAAAAAGAAAGTTAGTATTAATTATAGTTTTTGTGATAAAATAGATAGAGTCTAGTAATAAATTTATGGGGTGGCAGTATGGAAGAAAAAGACTTATACAGAGTATATTCAGTCTATCTAAAAAACAAATATGGAGAAAAAGTTTATAAACTTCCAATAAATTTACCAATTACATGTCCTAATAGAGATGGGACGGTAGGATATGGAGGGTGTATTTTTTGTGGAGAAGTAGGTGCAGGTTTTGAAAGCTTATCGAATGTGCTTTCGGTAAGAGATCAAATTTTAACGAATAAGGCATATATCAAAAAAAAGTATAAAGCGAATAAATTTATAGCTTACTTTCAGAACTTTACAAATACATACATGGATATAAGTTCATTTAAAAAGAATATTACAGAAGCTATATTAGAAGATATTGTCGAAATTGACATATCTACAAGGCCAGATTGTATTTCTGATAAGTATTTAGAATTTCTAAAGAAGATAAAAGACGATTATGGAGTTAACGTTACTATAGAATTGGGGTTACAAACTGTTAATTATCATACTTTGAAAAAAATTAATAGAGGACATACTTTAGCTGAATTTATCGATAGTGTAATTAGGATTAAAAGTTTTGGATTTGAAGTATGTGCACATTTGATATTAAATCTACCATGGGATACAATGGATGATGTTATTGAAAATGCAAAAATATTGTCTGCTTTATCAGTTGACCAGGTTAAACTGCATTCTTTATATATTGTTGAAAATACCCCTCTTGCAAAACTTTATAAAGAAGGAAGAATACAAATAATATCAAAGGATGAGTATATTTTTAGAGTTATTAATTTTTTAGAATATCTTAAATCTGATATTGTTGTACAGAGGCTTATAGGAAGAGCTCCTGAAGAAAATACTATTTTTGTTAATTGGAATACAAGTTGGTGGAAGGTAAAAGAGGAAATAATTAATAAAATGATAGAATTAAAAACTTTTCAAGGGAAAAAATGTAGTTATTTAAATGGGAGTGCTCTTAAGAAATTTAAAGGCTGAATTTAATAGTTCAGCCTTAATTTTATACCTATTGTAATACTTTTAATAGCATTTTTTAAAACTTTCATTTTACTTTGCCCAATTTTTTTATCATAATTAAGTGTAAAAGGTGCTTCTTCAAAAATACATCCAGATTTATACAATTTATATAAAAGTTCGACCATACAAGTAAAACCTTTTTCAGTTATTATTTTTTCACCATATTTCTCAAAGGATTTTTTAAGTATTTTTGAAGAATAAAGTCTATAACCACAAGTATAATCTTTAACATTTGGTATATGTAGAATAATAGAAAAGAAAAGTTTAGCACCAAAACTCATAAAATTTCTGTAAAAAGGTACTCCTTTTATTTTTGAAGTTTTACAGTATCTAGAAGCTATTATGCAATCAGCTTTTAAATTTATAACTTTATTAAACATATTAACTAAATATAATGGGTCATGTGTATTATCACCATCCATAGTGCATATAAAATCATTATCATTTGATTTATTGACTACATATTTTAAGCCAGTTTTTAAGGTTTCACCTAATCCTTTATTTATTCCATGTTCAATCAAGGTGATTTGTGGATATTTTTTCATTTTTGATTCTATAATTTTTTTTGTATTATCGTTACTACCGTCATTAATTAAAACAATTTCTAAACAATCTATAGAAAATTGTTTTAGAAAATCAGTAATATTAATCCATTTTTTTATAAGTGCATCAATATTATTTTCTTCGTTATAACATGGGATTATAGCGTAAAGTTTATTCATTGTTTATCATCCTTTCTAACTTTTTTAAGAAATTAAATTTTATTTTTATGTTGTTTAAAATTAAATTAAACTCTTCGGTTAATGTTGAGGTGTGCCATTTCGAGCTAGTTGAAAGACTATTTATAATACCAGCTACCCTAATCCAATAAACTATGAACCTGTAAAATGGCAATATGAAACATATATACCATTTAGTGAGTAAATATTTTTTCATACTCTTTTGATTTTTTAGATAAATTAATGCTGTAAATAAATTTAAAAAACTGACAATGACGTACAATAGATACATTAGTATGTTTGCTCCAATTAGAAGTCTTAAAGGATAATTAATAAAATATAAATATATCATTCCAAAAAACCAAACGAGTTTTGGTAAAGCAAGTGTATGGTCATGAATAAGAATCCTCAAAGGAAAGCTTTTGAATATATGTATTAAATTTTTTATATGTAAATGAGGAAATAAGCTAGCAATTTCTAATTGTCCTCTTTGCCATCTTTGTCTTTGGGTATATAATTTGTTAAAATTTTCTATTGGGTCTACATAGAAAAAGGCATTTTCACAAATTGAAATATTACCTTCAATTGAATTTCTAATCTGAAATGTCATATGAGTATCTTCTCCTACAGTTTCAAAACTGTACATTTGAGTTTTTGATATTACGTTCTTTTTAAAACATGAGAAAGCCCCTGCAAGTGTATACATAGAATTTGTCATAGACTGATGATTTCTACCTACCAAAAAAGCTTCTGTATATTCAAAAAGTTCACAAATCCTTAATATTCTGATAAATGTATTTTTAGTATTTTCTATTAATTGGGGGTCGATTAATACCACTCCAGTCATACAGCTTATTTTATCGTCACTTTCGAATTTTCTGACAATTTCAAATAAAGCTTGTCTATCAAGCCAACCGTCACTATCAATATTTATTATGTATTTGCCACTACTTAAAAAAATACCTTTATTTAATGCTTTTGATTTTCCTTGAGAAGAACAATACCATTTTATATTTAGATTTGGATGCTTGTTATGAAAATCTAGAAAAATATTGTAACTATTATCCTTACTTCCATTGTCTATTAGTAAAATTTCAATCAAATGTTTTGGATAATTTTGATTTAGTATAGATTTTAAACACATATTCAGAGTTTTTGCTGAGTTATAAACAGGAATAATAATAGTAATTGGTGGAAAAAAATCAAGTTTTGACATTTTATTACTTTTATTTGCTAAATATTTAAGTAAAAGTAGTGAAACACCGATAAGATTTTTAAAAACCTCAAATAAAAATGGTATTATAAGCCATATACACCAGTATAAAAACTGTTGAAATATTTTGCTTTTAATCATGTTGTAAATTACCTACCTTCAAGTTTAAAATATGTGGTTTAGTAAATACATAATAATATAGAATAACTATAAGCATGAAGAAAAGTATTCTTGCAAAAATTGTATGGCTAAAAAACATTATCCTAGGACCAGCAAATTTAATAAGAATACATATAAAACTCACTCTTAATACATTAGCTAATAGAATATATATTGTACCTAAAAAAGTATATATTATTTTTTTAAAAAAAGTAAATACTGGGTAGAACCATAATAATGATATATATACTAAAGTTTCAACAAAACCTGAACATTCATAATCTACCAAAAAAGAAATAGCTTGATTACAGTAATATACTGTTATATGAGAGTATTTTGGATATGCTATGCAAAGTTTAAACATTTTCCCAATATAACTCACTAAAAAAGTTACACTATATTCAAGAATTTTTTCGGTATAATTTAATCCAAAATACATTGAAAAGCAAAACAAACCTATACTTCCAGCTAAAAACTTAAAAAAATGCATATTCAGTTTTTGAAAAAAAAAGAGTATAAAACACCAGACAATTAATAAGATAAATGGTAACATTTATAAGTTCTCCTTATTAAAAAAAGTCGTAATTTTAGTTAAAATGAAGATGACTATAATTAATAAGATAAAAGATGTGTAAGTATTAACTGTAGATATAACAATCATACCTTTATTAGGTATATTGTCAAATCTACTTTTTATTTTTAACTTGACTTCATAACCACTAGTTGTTGAACCTACTAAATATTTTAATGGGACATAAAACTCTAGTCTTTTACCTTGTTTCTTACTATCTCCCCATTTACCTTTTGCTTGCCAAATATAAAAATTTTTTTCATTATATAGTTTTACATTTACAAATCTATTTTTTGGATTATAACTTACTTTAAGTATTCTAATACCTATATCTGATGAAAAATATATTCGAAAAGTCCATTTATTTTTACTATATTTGCGTTTTACAAAAAGGTAAAGTCTATCTTTTGAAGTATCTACATACCATTTCATTTTAACTATATCGTATCTAGGAAGTTCATCTCTAATAGTGTCATTTAATATGGGTTTATCTTTCCAATCATTGAAATATCCATCTAATGTAATGGTTTCGGAGTATGCATACTTACTGTAAAAGAGTGATAGGAAAATAATCCCAATAAATATATATTTTTTTCTTTTCAATACAAATCACACCTATAAAAAGAATTGTCTGAAAATAATATTAAGGAGAATGAATAAAATATTGATATCAATACTTTTGACGGTTCAAATACAAAAATCTAATTAGAAACGTGAGTAGAATTAAACTGATAAAGCTTATAAAAGCACCAGTTCTAATATATGGATATATAATTTTTATAACTACATTTTTATTTTTAATTACTAAAAGGTTATGCGATTCGTATGTGTTGCCTTCGATAATTTTAAAAGCATCAATATTTGCTAAATCGGTTACAACGTTGTTTTCTTGAGATTCTAGTCTAATTATATTATTATCAATTATTTTTTTTATTTTTACTATTTTACGACGTGGTAATTGGAAAGATTCTAATCCCGTTATTTCCTCAAAGATTTTTATAAAATTATTGTCTTTTGTTATCATTGTAAAAAAAGGCAAATTAAAACCAATGAAAACTATATTTGAGTTTAATTTAGTCCCATAAAAATCTATATAATGATTTTCAAATTGGGTATAACCATAAACCGTATCGAGATTTTCAAGATAAATAGTTTTCCACGTAGAATATTCATTTGGAAAATCCTTTGTTTTTATTTTTTCACCATTTATTATAAAAAAAGGATATTTTTGTTTAAATACAATAGGTTGAGCAAAAACTTCTAAGAAACTAGGTCTAGATGTATATATATCGCAGTCTGCATCTGTTAGATCTATTATAAACTTTATACCCTTTTGTGAAAGCTTACGAACAATAGATTCTGCTAATTCTTTGTTTCTATAGCGAAAACCAGAAAGATATATTACTTTAAATTTTATTAATTCATTTTCAGAGTAATCATCTAAATATACACTATTTCCAATTTTTATATTTGGAAAAATATATGCTATATTGCTTGCGTATTTTCCTATAGCTAGTCCTTCGTAATGGACTTTAGTCCCAAAGTTATAATTAACAGGGTATTTTAATGTAATACTTAATTTAGTTTCGGATATTTTCTGATATCCTATTTTATTAGCAATATTTAAAAAATTCTTTATATTTTTAACCTTATCCTTTTTTACAATGAGAGTATCTGCACCAAGTTCCAAACATCTATCGAATAAAAAATTGAACCATTCTTTTTCTAGTGCTGTATTTATCCAAACAATATTTTGAGATGTTTTTGCTCCTTGCCAAGCCCAACCAAAAGTTTGGTTTAATTTTTTATTTTTTTCATTATAACTTAGATAATAGCTTGGGAATGAACCAAACTCACTACTATCTAAAACAGCTATTCTTTGATGTGAAGATTCTACTGCATTATCAAGTGCATTTTGTAGTTCAATAGGCCATTTTACATTATAGCAAAGGGTTTTGAAAGATATAGAGCTATCTATGATTATAAGGAATATTAAAATATAAAGAAATATTTTTTTTATTTTTCGCCATAGGATAAGTCCTATAAACAGAGCTCCCATGGATAATGGAGTAAATCTCATCATCCAAAAAAGTTGACTCATTGGAAGTTTTTGGACAACACTAAGTAAAGCTTTTGTAGTACCTAAAAAGATTAAAATAACTGTAATGAATCCTGCACGACTTTTTTTGCCACCAAATATAAAACCTAAAATAGCCGTTATAATTAATGAAAGACCAAAATAGTAAACTTCTATGTTTTTAAATCTGATAAATGGATTAAGAGATTGCGATATAGGGTATGTTAAATCTTTCATTACATTTTTTACAGCTTCTGTGTCTAAAGACATCATCCCACCATTAAGAGCAGGATATAACCAAAAACTAGCAACACCAATACCTAAAAGTGCAGCTATAATTATTAATAAAGATGATTTAATTTTTCTATTTTCAATTCCATATAAAAAAGCAAAAACAGTTATTGTTATTCCAGACATTGCAGCTACCATAGCATGACTAAGTGTAATTAAAAAGAATAATGTAGCAGTTATAATTATTTGTTTTTTATTTTCTTTTTCGATGCAATCCCAAACACTTAAAAAAAGATAGGGAATCATCGTTGTAGTTATAACTCTAGGAATATTGCCTTCTGAAAATAAGACTCTTAAATTATCTGGCAGAAAGAACCATAATAAAGAAAGTAGAAAAGATAGAAACTTTCTTTCAGTTTTTGTTCCCCAAAGTAACCATCCAAAACCACCCAAAATAAAAATAAATGCTAAAAATAGGTTATAAGTTAAAAAAACATCACCTCTAGTTAATAATAGAAATAAAAGTAGTATATAATAAGGAAAAGGTGCCCAATATCTAAAAGGTTGAATACCATTATACCAAAGTTCAGTATAAAGAGGGAAAAAATTACCTTTTATTACTTCGTTATATAAGAGTTTTGCTTTAAATAGATGTCCCCAGGTATCAGATCCCCAGGGAAATGAACCATTTTTTGTTATCCACAACATCAATACTAAAGAAAACATTGTAAGGCATAAAGAAGATATAATTAAAAAATTTTTATTTAATGCATCTTTTAATTTACAATAAAATTCATGTTTTTTAATAATTGTTTTTTTATGAAGAATATTAGATGTAAATAGTTTACTTTTATCCAACAAGAAATTTATAATGTTGCTTATTGAAATCATATTTTGTTTTTTTTTCTTTAAAATACTATTTATTTTTATTTCAACTATGCTTTTTTTTTTAGTTGGCATAATATTAGCTTTACATTCTATAACATATGTTCTTGCTGGATTTTCACTTATTTCAAGTTTCTCTAAAATCCAACCCTTTGCTTTAAGTATTCTTTTAATTTGTTCGAAAATAACTTCACCTATATTTTCTAAAGTAGGTTCAATGATATTAAAAGGAGGTATTTCGTTTAATAACTGACCTTCATATATCGATAGGAAAAATTGTACATCTTTTTCAATATCACTAAATTTAAAAAAAATATTTTCATTTCTATATATGGTTATTACTATTTCCCAAGTATGAGGATGCTCTTTAGATTTAGAATCAGAAAATTGAAGTATATGTCGAGCATTTAAATAGAACTTGAATTTATATTTTTTTGTAAGCATTTTTTTATCCCCTTTGATTTCGTATAAAATAAATTCTATAAGTAAATTTTCTTAAATAATATGTAAATAAAAAAGGTACAATTATAGATAAGAATTTACTAATCTCAAAAGTAAAATTCATTTTTTCATATGAGAACCATATTGTTAAATTTGCTAAAATTAAACCTAAAACAAATGTAAGAAAATAAATTAAAAAAGAATAAAAATTAATTTTAAGTTTAAAAACGAACTTTATACTAAGAAAAAAGTGTATTAGAAAACCAGTAAAATTACCAAAAATATTTGATAAAATGTAATTCAATTTAAGAATATAGAACATATTTAAAGTAACCAAAAAATCAATTATAAGGGTTAGAAAAGAAATAGAAAAATATTTAATTATATCTATTAATTCATTGTATAGTTTATTAACTTTTCCTATATTCTTTAGTTTTAATAAGTCTATCAATAGAAACACTAACCTTTCGTATTTGGATTATCTTTTGATAAACATAAAAACAAAGATACATAAAAGATTTATATTGACATATTAGCTTGTCCTAATTATTTTAAAAAATTCTTTATTCAAGAGAAATTTTAAAAACAGATAACATTATAAAATTAAATAAAATATAATCTTATATATAAAATTATAAATATCAGAATTTGATATTGTCAAGTTTTGGATTAATAGAATTAAAAATGTAAATAAAATATAGAAAAATGTAAACTTGTAGAGATTTCGATTTTTAAGAGGATTCTTTTTATTGAATTAAGTAGTAATGTATATAACTTATTTTAAAGTAAAGTATTAATAGATATATTCTAGAGGAATTAATAATATCAAAAGTATTAATACAAATAGCGTTTGGACAATTCTTGAAGAAAATACTATTTTTGTTAATTGGAATACAAGTTGGTGGAAGATAAAAGAGGAAATAATTAATAAAATGATAGAATTAAAAACTTTTCAAGGGAAAAAATGTAGTTATTTAAATGGGAGTGCTCTTAAGAAATTTAAAGAATAGTTTGAAAAATTTGAAGGATTTTAGTTTGCTGTGACGAAATTATATGTAAAAGGTTAAATTGGAGGGGATTAAAATGGTTAAATTGGTCTGTGGGAAAAAAGGTACTGGAAAGACTAAACGATTAATAAAAATGGCTAATGAAGATGTGAAGGAGCCTTTGGGGGATATTGTGTTTATCGATTCAGATGTAAAACATATGTTAGATCTTAATCATAAAATAAGGTATATTAATGCCATGGAATTTGAAGTTAAGGGTATTGAAATGTTCCATGGCTTTTTATGTGGTTTAATAGCAGAAGATTATGATATAGAGAAAATTTATATTGATGCAGTATATAAAATTGCAGATATAGATTTATCATTGTTACAAAAATATATTCAAAGGTTAGAAAACTTGGCTAATAAATTTAAGGTAGATTTTATATTAAGTTTAAATGTTGAGGAAAAAGATATACCTGAAAATATAAAGAAATATGTAATATAGACTGGATTTAGTATCCAGTCTTTTGATTTTAAAATACTTGTTTTAAAAAACTATTTGAAATATATAATAATATATATTAGTATAATAATTGTATAATTACATGGAGGTATTTTTATGGGAAGACTAAGGAGGAAAAAAGGTTTATTAGAGAAACTTTTAGAGAAAGATAATTATTTAGTTAAAAATCCAGTTGAATATAAAGGAAAATGGAAAGAGATATTTGGTAAAGATATCTTACATATAGAATTGGGAACTGGAAAAGGCCAGTTTATAACGACTTTAGCTGAGAAGAATGAAAATGTTGGATATGTTGGAGTTGAAAAAATAGCAGATGTATTGTTTCAGGCTGTAAAAAAGGCAGAAGGTAAAGAATTAAATAATATTAAATTTTTACTTTTTGATGTTAATGAAATAGAAAATATATTTGAAGAGAATGAAGTTGATAGAATTTATATAAACTTTTGCGACCCTTGGCCAAAGAAAAGACATACTAAAAGACGATTAACTTATAGGGAATTTTTAAGCAAATATAGAAAAATACTAAAAGTTAATGGTGAAATCCATTTTAAAACTGATAATGAAAAATTATTTGAGTTTTCATTAAATGAAATGAGTGAATTTGGATTTGAATTAAGAGATATTTCATTAAATCTTTATAGAGATGGAGATTTAGATACTGTAAAAACTGAGTATGAAGAGAAATTTATTAGTCAAGGTAAACCTATATATTTTGTTAGGGCTGTAATTAAGTAATATGGCGGCATAGGCCGCCTTATTTTGTTATAATCCGCAAGGATTTCAACAAAATCTTCCTTATAAATTATTTTTATTTAAATTAAAGATTTTGTTATAATCTGTATAGATTTCAACAAAATCTTCCTTAATTCATTTGAATCGAAGATTTTGTTATAATTTATTTTTAGGTATAAAAGTTGCACAGTCAGTTTCATGAGAATTACTAGCATTAGGTGGTTGAATTTGAATTGAAGAAGCTAGACAATGATCTCCTTCTCCATAATAATAACAACTATTTACACTACATGTTACTCTACCAATATAATTATCTGTTTTTTGTGCACGCAATTGACATCCTCCTTTAAGTTTTATACATAAAACTTTTTAATAGTTTCAAAAATAGTGTATGAAAACTTTAAATAATTATTCATATCAAAAAATTTAATAGTAACCACATTTTTCAAAAATTTATTTGAAAAAGAGTTAAGTTAATTATAAAATATAATGGAAAAAGTTAAAGTAGGTGGTTTTATGAATTTACCAGAAGAATTTTTAATAAAGATGCAAGATTTATTAGGAAATGAATATAATGATTTTATTGAAAGCTATAATGAAGAGTCATATAAAGGTATAAGAGTAAATACACTAAAATTAAGTGTAGAAGATTTTAAGAAAATTTCTCCTTTTAATTTAAGGGAGATACCTTGGTGCAGGGAAGGTTTTTATATAGATGATTTTGATAGAGTAAGACCAGGCAAACATCCTTACTATCATTGTGGTTTGTATTATATTCAAGAACCAAGTGCAATGATACCAGTTGAAGTTTTGGACCCGAAACCAGGGGATAAGATACTTGATATAAGTGCTGCTCCTGGAGGTAAAACAACTCAGATAGGTGCAAAATTAAATGGTAAGGGTTTGCTTGTTGCTAATGATATAAATCCTAAAAGAGTTAAAGCGTTGACTAAAAATATTGAAATGTTCGGAATTAGAAATTCTATAGTAACAAATGAAACTCCAGAAAGATTAGCTGAAAAATTTAAGTATTTTTTTGACAAGATTTTAGTTGATGCTCCTTGCTCAGGAGAAGGTATGTTTAGGAAAGACCCAAAGTCTGTTAAGAGTTGGAGCAAATTTTCAGTAAATCAGTGTTTAAGAATGCAGAAAGATATATTGAAACATATTCCTAAAATGTTAAAGCCAGGCGGCATGTTGGTTTATTCAACTTGTACATTTTCTCCAGAAGAGAACGAGGGTACAATGGAATGGTTTTTAAGAGAGTTTCCAGAATTCGAGGTAGTTGAAATAAAAAATATTGATGTGTTAGATAGAGGTAGACCAGAGTGGATAGATGGTAGAGTAGAGATTGAACGGACTTTAAGAGCATGGCCTCATAAAATCAAAGGAGAGGGTCATTTTATAGCTTTACTTAGAAAAAAAGATGGGCAGACTGAAGAACTTAAGGAATTTAGTAAAAAAGATTCAAATTATGATGCTTATTTAGAGTTTGAGGATTTAAATATGAAAATATCATTGAAAGAGAGTCTTCATAGTATAGGAGAAAATTTATATAGTATACCTGATGAATTACCTGATTTAACTGGTATTAAAGTTACTAATTTAGGTTTGTATTTAGGGAAAATTAAAAAAAATAGATTTGAACCTAGTCAGTCATTAGCTTTAGCTTTTAAAAAAGAATATTTTAGGAATTTAATAGATTTTTCAAGCGAGAGTATAGAGGCAATTAAATATCTTAAAGGTGAAACCTTGATGTTAAGCGGTAAAAAAGGATGGAAATTAGTATGTATTGATGGATTTCCTGCAGGATGGGGTAAACAGACTGACAGTTTTCTTAAAAACTATTATCGACCCGAATGGAGAATGAGATAATGACAGGAGGAAGTTATGGATAAAAAGATTAGATTAGATAAAATACTTTCTAATTTAGGTTATGGTAGTAGAAAAGATATAAAGAAAATGGTAAAAAGTGGCTTAGTAGAAGTGAATGGTGAAGTAATAAAGGATAGTTCATATAAGTTAAATCCGTATAAAGATGTAATTAAAATAGGTGATACAGTTGTTGAATATAGAGAATTTATTTATTTGATGATGAATAAACCTAAAGGAGTAGTTTCTTCGACAGATGATCCATTATCAAGAACTGTGATTGACTTAATAGATGAAAAGTATAGGGTATTTAATCCTTTTCCAGTAGGAAGGCTAGATAAAGATACAGAAGGGTTATTAATTATTTCTAATGATGGTAAGCTGGCACATAATTTATTATCTCCTAAAAAACATGTTGAGAAAAAATATTATGTAGAAGTAGAAGGACATGTTACTGAAGATGATAAAGAAATTTTTGCTGAAGGTGTAGTAATTGACGGTAAATATAAAACTATGCCTGCTCAGCTTGAAATTATCGATACAGATAATATATCAAAAGTTTATCTTACTATTAAGGAAGGTAAATTTCATCAAGTTAAGAAGATGTTTAAAGCAGTAAATAAAAAAGTAGTGTATTTAAAAAGAGTTTCTATGGGTAGATTGGATTTGGACGAGACTTTATTGCCTGGTGAGTATAGAGAATTGACAGAAGAAGAAATACTTCTACTAAAAAATTCTTGATGTGATTTGCATATATAGATATACATACATTTATAGTAAATTATTGAAAGTAATAGAGTTAGTTATTGATATTTTTGTTTATTGTTTTATTATAAATGATTTATAATTTGATTATACTCTATGTTTTGATATATAATGGATAAATGTATATTTATAGAGTTTTAACTGATTTTAAACAATAGAAAGGGGTATAAGATGAGGAATTTTATTATTTCACCTGATGGCTTTCCTTATATTTTATTATTGTTAGCTATTACTATTATAACTGGATTTATAAGTATATATGCAGCAATTATACCGTTTGTTTTTTTGATATTTGTAACATTCTTTTTTAGAAATCCACCTAGAAAAATAAAAAAAGATGATAAAATTATTTTATCACCAGCAGATGGTAAAATTCTAAGTATAACTGAAATTGATGAAGATGAATATCTTAAATGTAAAGCTGTTAAAGTAAGTATTTTTTTATCTTTATTTAATGTGCATGTAAACAGAACTCCAATATCAGGTAAAGTTGAATATATTAACTATAGACCAGGAAAGTTTTTACCTGCTTTTAAAAGTCATGCTTCTGAAATTAATGAGAGGAATACTATAGGGATAAATAATGGGAATATTAAAGTTTTAGTACATCAGATTACTGGTTTTATTGCAAGGAGAATAGTTAGTTGGGTTAAAATAGGAGATGTTCTGCAGCAAGGCCAGCTTTATGGATTAATTAAATTTGGTTCATGTACAGAAGTTGTAATTCCAATAGATAGAGTAGAATTAAAAGTTAAGGAAGGCGATATCGTAAAAGGTGGATTAACAGTAATTGGAGTGATTAAAGATGAAAATTAAAGGGTATATCCCAAATTTATTTACTTTTTTAAATCTATCATTAGGAATATTGGCAATATTGTATATTATTCAAGGAAACTATTATATTTCTTCTTTACTTATTTTATTAGCAGCTTTATTAGATAGATATGATGGTAAAATAGCAAGAATGTTTAATGCAACTTCAAGTATCGGTAAAGAATTAGATTCTCTGTGTGATTTAATTTCGTTTGGAGTTGCTCCGTCAATATTAATTTGGCATAGTCAGCTTATTGATATAGGTGTTTTGGGTATAATAATAACAATTTTATTTGCTATTGCTGGAGCTTACAGGTTAGCAAGATATAATACTATAGATTTTGATGGTATATATATTGGGATACCGATAACTTTATCAGGAGGCATATTGGCTATAACTTCTTTATATACAATAAAGTATGAGATTAACGTATATGTTTTAATATTTATAATGTTAACACTATCATATGCTATGGTGAGCAATAAAATAAAATTAAAAAAGAGGTAAATTATTACTAATAAGATGCTTTTGAATTATGATATAATTAATATATAATTACAGTTTAAATAGCAATTATTAGATAGGGTGTTAGTTGTGGCATATTATAAAAGAGAGAGTTTATTCGATAAGTTTTTTAATCATAGAGATGCACTTATTATTCAATATATTAATGGCGATATAACTAAAAGAGAGTTTTTAAAATTGAATTTTGAATATATACAGAAAATGAATGTTAAACCATTTAGCAGAATAGATAGTTTTGAAAAAGGTATGTATAACTATCAGTACTACAATATGTTAGCAAAATATTATTATATGACGGCAATGGATATAAAGAAGAAAAATAAGCACTTTGATTATTATAGAGCTTGTATTGATGAAGCAAATTACTATTATAACTTAAAGGATAGAGCTACATTAAAGCTGCTAAGATTTTTAAAATTTAAGAATGTAGAAGCATATTTTATTAAAGTGCAATCTAAATTTCTTAAGGATAAGTTATATGAAATAGATTTAAAGGATTATGAAAATGCAATTTTACATTCTAAAAGTCCATGGCTTTTAAAAATTCTTAAAGATGAAGGTGTTTTTTTTGAAGGCGTAAGAAAATCATTAATTGATAGTTATATAAATGAAAAATATTAGTTGCAAAAATTTACCTACTGCATATATTGTACTAGCAGTAGGTAAATTCTTTTTTTAGGGAGATGATTTTAGATGTATGAATGTTGGTCAAATTTAAATTTTTGCTACAATCCTATGTATAGGATGCATTCATACGTACGTTTTTTACATGCTTCTCCAGGCACATCTAATATAGATATTCTAATGAATAACAAAGATGTATCTACAAATCTTTCTTATAAAGATTTTACAGAATATTTTCCTGTTTATCATGGTAGATATAATATTAAAGTTTTTCCAGCAGGTAACAGAACCAAGGTTTTAATCGATACAGATATAAACATTCTACCAGGTTCTATTTTTACTGTATCGGTTATTGGAAAGTTAGAAGATATATCTTTATATCCTATTTTAGATCCGAGATTGCCTATACCGATGGGGAAAGTATGTTTAAGATTTATTCACCTATCACCAGATACACCACCAGTAGATGTTAGGCTTTCTAATGGTGCTCTTTTGTTTTCTAATATAGGTTATAAGCAAATAACGAATTATATTTTGTTATCTCCTGCAACCTATAACTTTGATATTTATTTAGCAGCAACTAATAAAAGAATTTTATATGTTCCAAATGCATCATTATCATCAGATAAATTCTATTCAATATATTTTATAGGATCGTCAAGGCAAGAGCCATCATTACAAGTATTAATACCATTAGATGGAAATTCATATCTTAGATTTTAGCAATAAAAAAAGAGCTAACAGCTAACAATTGCAAACTGTTAGCTGTTAGCCCATAGCTACTAGTCTAGTTTTATAGTTTGTTTTAAAAGTGGTTACAATAAATGATTAGGTTCTAAATTACTCCTGCGATAATTTTTATTATTTTATCTAATGAGCTATTGCTTTCAATTTTAAAGCTACCTGCTTTAAGTTTTGTATCAAGTTTTAATTCTTTAGCTCTGTTTAAAAATTCGGTTTTGCTGTCAATTAAACCTTCTCTTAATAATATATCGGCGATAGTAGGACCTAAAGAACCTTTTGGTATGTTAATAATAACTATTTTAGTATTTTGTGTATTGTTTGAATTTGTATTTTTGTCAGGTTTATTAGAGTCTATTTGGTCGTTTTGGTTATTATTTTGAGCTGAATTATTTACTTCAGTATTATCTGTTGTATCCGTAGAAGTAGAAGTATTTTTGTTAATAGATGCATTATTATCATTATTGCTTACGACTTCAGAGCTAATTATTGGAGTTTTTACTGTATTATCTGCAAACAGAATATCTAATCTCCAACCTATGATTCCAATAACTATAACTGTAATACCAATTATTATTATGTAGTCTATGATATCGTACAAAAAGTCTTTAAATTTTTCAAAAAAGCTGTTCAATTTAGTCACCCCAAATATTATTTTATAATCCATAGAAAATTATATATCTTATTAATATTGTAAATATTTTTAAATATAATTTTTGTAATGAATATAGGCAAAATCTTCCTTAACGATTTATTTAAATCGAAGATTTTGTCCTAACAAAATGATATCATATTAGGTGGTATAATTTCAATAAATAGAACTGATATAGAGTTGTAATTTGTTGACAATTGAAAGAAATAATGTTTAAATAGTTTATTATACAAATGAGAAAGGAGACGAGTATGAAAGAGATAACAATAAGTAAAAATGAAAGTAATCAAAGATTAGATAGATTTTTAAAAAAATATATGCCTAGAGCTTCTAAAGGATTTATATATAAAATGCTGAGAAAAAAAAGAATAAAGCTAAACGGTAAGAAAGCAAAACCAAATGATATTCTTAAAGAAGGAGATGTATTAAGTTTATATTTAGCTGAAGATACTATAAATAAATTTAAAGAAGAAATTAAAATAGAAAACAATAAAGTAGACATAGATATAGTATATGAGGATGAAAATATTATTTTAATAAATAAACCTAAAGGATTATTATCACATTCTGATAGAGCAGATAGTAAAAATGATGTTGTAAATATGCTAATAAGTTATTTATACAGTAAAGGTGAATATAATCCTAATGAAGAGAAGACTTTTGTACCATCTATATGTAATAGACTAGATAGAAATACAAGTGGGATTATAATTGGAGCTAAAAATTTTACAGCATTACAATTAATTAATAAAGCTATAAGAGAGAAAAAAATAAAAAAATATTATAAATGTATTGTTAAAGGAAAAATAGAAAAAGATTTTAATGTAAAAGGCTATATGTTAAAGGATGCGAAAAAAAATAAAGCAAATATTTTTCAAGATTATGTAAACGGGGCAAAAAAGATTGAAACAGGGATAAAAGTTTTGAAAAGCAATGATAAATATAGTTTACTTGAGATAAATTTAATTACTGGAAGAACACATCAAATCAGGGCTCATTTATCTTATTTAGGACATCCTATTATAGGGGACACAAAATATGGAGATGTTATTACAAATAGATTTTTTAAGGAAGAATATAATTTAGATAGTCAATTTTTACATTCATATAAGATAGAGTTTAATGGATTAGATGATTACTTATCATATTTAAATGGTAAAAGTTTTATTGCTAATTTAGATGAGTTATATAAAAAAATTATTAAAGATTTATTTAGTTGATTTTAAATCAAGAATTTTGTTCTATGTTTAAAAAATAAATTTTTGCATATCCTAATTGTGAGTAATCACAAGGAGGGTGAAAAGTTTGAAGGTAAGAGAGGTAATGACTACTAATGTTTCAGTTGCTAGGGAAAATAGTACCATAAAAGAAGTAGCAGACCAGATGAAAAGTTTAAACGTTGGTTCTATTCCAGTATGTGATAGTTCTAACAGACCTATTGGTATAGTAACAGATAGGGATATTGTTGTTAGAGGATTAACATCTGGAAGCGACAATTCTGCACCTGTATCAAGCGTTATGACAAGAAATGTAGTTTCTGTTTCTCCAGATACAGATATTCACGAAGCAGCAAGAATTATGGCTGATAATCAAATTAGACGACTTCCTGTTGTTGAAAATGGTAAACTTGTAGGTATATTATCAATTGGTGACCTTGCTGTAAGAGATATATATGTAAATGAAGCAGGAGACGCATTATCAAGTATTTCAGAACCAAGCAGACCAATGAAATAGTTCCTGGTTACAGGAACTATTTTTTTTAAAAGTATGTTATATACTAAAAAATCAGGGTATGAATTGTAGTGGGTTTTATTAATTTGAGAAAAAGCTTTTTTGCTTATTATAAATAAGGGGGTCAAAAACATGGCAAAAAAGGTTATGAAAACTATGGATGGTAATATG
This sequence comes from Caloranaerobacter longqiensis, assembly GCF_050286925.1. Lineage (NCBI taxonomy): Bacteria > Bacillati > Bacillota > Tissierellia > Tissierellales > Thermohalobacteraceae > Caloranaerobacter > Caloranaerobacter longqiensis. The sequence continues at coordinate 21,209 of NZ_JBFWFX010000011.1, read as the reverse complement.
GCTGCTGCATATGTTGCATACGCATTTACTGATATTGCAGCTATCTATCCAATCACACCATCATCACCGATGGCAGAATATGTTGATGAATGGTCAATTAATGGAAAGAAAAATATTTTTGGTCAGACTGTTCAAGTAACAGAATTACAATCTGAAGCTGGTGCAGCAGGTGCTGTACACGGTTCGCTACAAGGTGGAGCACTTACTACTACATTTACAGCTTCACAAGGGTTACTTTTAATGATACCAAATATGTATAAAATAGCAGGTGAATTGTTACCTGGGGTATTTCATGTAAGCGCACGTGCTGTAGCAAGCCATGCATTATCAATTTTTGGTGATCATTCAGATGTAATGGCCACAAGACAAACTGGTTTTGCATTACTTGCATCAGGTAGTGTGCAAGAAGTTATGGATTTAGGTGGAGTCGCACATCTTAGTGCTATTAAGACAAGAGTTCCATTTTTACATTTCTTTGATGGGTTTAGAACTTCTCACGAAATTCAAAAGATTGAACTTATTGATTATGAAGATTTTGCAAAACTTATTGATTTTGAAGCTGTAAATGAGTTTAGAAAGAGAGCATTAAATCCTGAACATCCTATAACTAGAGGTACTGCACAAAATCCAGATATATTTTTCCAAGCTAGAGAAGCATCAAATAAATTTTATCAGAAAGTACCAGATGTAGTTGCTAACTACATGGCTGAAATAAGTAAGATTACTGGTAGAGACTATAGACCATTCAATTACTATGGTGCAGAAGATGCTGAGTACATAATAGTTGCTATGGGTTCAGTTATAGAAACTATAGAAGAAACTATTGATTACTTATTATCAAAGGGAGAAAAGGTTGGTTTAATTAAAGTTCGTCTATATAGACCTTTCTCAGAAAAATACTTCTTTAATGTATTACCAAAAACTGTTAAGAGAATAGCAGTACTTGACAGAACTAAAGAACCTGGTTCTTTAGGAGAACCATTATATCAAGATGTACGTACATTGTTTTACGATAAGGAGAATGCTCCGTTAGTAATAGGTGGACGTTATGGATTAGGTTCTAAAGATACTACACCTTCACAAATTAAGGCAGTATTTGACAACTTAAAGTCAGACAATCCAAAAAATGGATTTACTATAGGTATAGTAGATGATGTTACTAACCTTTCATTAGAAGTTAAAGACCACATTGTTACTGAGCCTGAAGGAACTGTAAGATGTAAGTTTTGGGGACTTGGTTCAGATGGAACTGTTGGAGCTAACAAAAATGCTATCAAGATAATCGGTGATAATACTGATCTCTATGTTCAAGGTTACTTCTCTTATGATTCTAAGAAGTCTGGTGGAGTTACAATTTCTCACTTAAGATTTGGTAAGAAGCCTATTAGATCTACTTACTTAATAGATGAAGCTGACTATGTTGCGTGTCATAACCAAGCATATGTTGGGCAATATGATATATTAAAGGGATTAAAACCAGGTGGTACATTTGTACTTAATTGCAAATGGTCAGTAGAAGAATTAGAAGAAAAATTACCTGCTTCAATGAAAAAATACTTGGCAGATAACAATATAGATTTCTATATCATCAATGCTACTGATATAGCTCAAGAAATAGGACTTGGTAATAGAATTAACATGATAATGCAAGCTGCTTTTTTCAAGCTAGCAAAGGTTATTCCCGTTGAAGTTGCTATTAAGTACTTAAAGGATGCTATCGTTAAGACTTATGGTAAGAAAGGTGAAAAAGTAGTTAAAATGAACTATGAAGCTGTTGATAGAGGTGTAAACAGCTTAGTGAAAGTTGAAATACCAGAAAGCTGGAAGTTTGCTACTGCAGAGGAAGAAGCAGCTGTGACTAAAGAAGTTCCTGAGTTTATAGAAAAGGTATTGATTCCTATGAATAAACAAGAGGGAGATTCACTACCTGTAAGTACTTTTGTAGGTAGAGAAGACGGTACTTTTCCACAAGGAACAGCAGCATATGAAAAACGTGGCATAGGTGTGAATGTTCCAGAATGGATTAAGGAAAACTGTATCCAATGTAATCAATGTTCATTCGTATGTCCACATGCTGCAATCAGACCATTTTTATTAAATGAAGAGGAGAAAGCAAATGCGCCTGAAACCTTCGAAACTATTAAAGCTATAGGGAAAGGATTTGAAGGACTTGAGTTCAGAATACAGGTAAGTACTCTTGATTGTGCAGGCTGTGGAAACTGTGCCGACATTTGTCCAGCTAAGAATAAAGCATTAGTAATGAAGCCACTTGAAACTCAAGTGGAAAAAGAAGTTCCAAACTGGAATTATGCAATAAATAATGTAACTTATAAAGATAATTTAATGTCTACCGGGACAGTTAAGGGAAGCCAATTTGCACAGCCATTATTTGAGTTCTCAGGAGCTTGTGCAGGTTGTGGGGAAACTCCATATATCAAAGTTATAACTCAATTATTTGGAGATAGAATGGTTATAGCTAATGCTACAGGTTGTTCTTCAATTTGGGGTGCTTCAGCTCCTTCAACTCCATATTGTACTAATAAAGAAGGTAAAGGTCCAGCTTGGGCTAACTCACTGTTCGAAGACAACGCAGAATATGGATATGGTATAGCATTGGCAATCAAGCAAATGAGAAATAGATTAGAAGAATTGATGAAGGAATTAGTTAAGCTTAATATAGATGAAAATATTAAAGCTCCATTTAAGGCATGGCTTGAAAACAAAGAAGACGCTAAAGGTTCTAAGGCTGCTACATTAGAAATATTGAAAGTATTAAATAATAATAATGTAGAAGATGAAAGAGTTAAAGCAATCCTTAAAGAAATCGAAGAAAAGAAAGATTATCTAATTAAGAAGTCTGTATGGATTGTTGGTGGAGATGGATGGGCATATGATATCGGTTACGGTGGACTTGACCATGTATTGGCTTCAGGTGAGAATGTAAACATATTAGTATTCGATACTGAGGTATATTCTAATACTGGAGGACAGTCATCTAAGGCTACGCCAACAGCAGCTGTTGCTAAATTTGCTGCATCAGGTAAGAAGGTTAAGAAAAAAGACCTTGGTATGATAGCTACTACTTACGGATATGTATATGTAGCTCAAGTCGGTATGGGAGCAGATAAGAACCAATTCATGAAGGCTATTCAAGAAGCTGAGAGCTACGATGGACCGTCATTAATCATAGCTTATGCTCCATGTATCAATCATGGTATTAAAGCAGGAATGGGTAAAACTCAAGAACGAACTAAGAAGGCTGTTGAAGCAGGATACTGGCATTTATGGAGATACAACCCAATGCTTAAAGAACAAGGTAAGAATCCATTTATCCTAGATTCTAAGGAACCGACAGCTGATTTTAAAGAGTTTTTGAAAGGCGAAGTAAGATATACTTCACTCATGAACTCATTCCCAGAAATAGCTGAAGAACTTTTCGAAAAAGCGGAAAAAGATGCAAAAGAAAGATACGAAACATACAAGCGTATGGCAGCTATGGAATATTAAAAAGAAAGGTCGGGCATAGATTAAACTGCTCGACTTTTTATATAAAAATTAAGGATTTTTCTCAAGCGTTTTAAAATAGTTATTTTATGGTAAAAAATTCCTTATATAGTATTCTAAAAATATTTTCTTTGTAGTTAAATAGAATAAAATTGCAAAAGATAAAAAAGAAAGGTGCTAGGAGTAGAAAGGCATACAACAATTAAAACATTGCTTGAGAAATAGTATAATAAAACATAAATAGCGAATATACTTTAAATTGGCGAAAAACAACAATGAGAGCAGAGCTTTGAAATAATTTGATGATAAGGTCTACACAAAGCAGAGTAAAATATAAAGCAAAAATTTAGGTTTAAATTAAAAAAGTAAATTTATTAAAAAAATTGAATTTTTTAAATAAAAATCTATGGTTATTACTATGCTACTCATAATATTATGTATAATATATAATAGTTGTAAAACCAATTAGTTGTATATTAGAATTATAAAGTTTTGCAACTAACTAATTTAAGTATTGCTAGGAGGTATTAAAATGGAAGAAAAGATTAAAGTTAAATTAAAAGGTATAGGTGAACTAACTTTCAATAAAGGTGTAAAGATTATTGATATAATAAAATCGATAAAAGTAGATGATGAAAAAAAGTATTTAGGTGCTATGGTTGAAAATGAGGTAAGACACCTAGAGTATCCTTTAGTAAGTGATTGTAATGTTGAGCTTTTAGATATCACTCATAAAGATGGATTGAGGATATACACAAGAACTCTTTCTTTCATTTATATAAAAGCTTGTAAAGATTTATTTGGAGATGCAACTGTAACTATAGAACATTCGTTGAGCAAAGGTCTTTATAGTGAAATACATAAGGATAATAATTTTACTTTAGATGATGTAAAAAAGATAAAAACTAGAATGCAAGAAATTATCAGTGAAGATATAAAAATAAAAAGAGAACAGGTTAGTACTGATAGAGCAATACAAATTTTCACAAATCAGAAAATGTTTGATAAGGTGAATTTAATAAAAAATTTAGATAAAGATAAAATGCATTTATACAGTTTAGAAGGCTATTATGATTCTTTTTATGGTCATCTAGCACCTTCAACTGGATATATCAAAAGTTTTGATTTAGTATATTATCCCCCTGGAATAATAATAATGTTTCCAAGAAAAGAAAGTAATTTTAAAATTCCTAAGTTTGAGCAGCAGAATAAACTAGCTAAAGTTTTCAAAGAAGCAGAAACATGGGGAGATATTTTAGATATAGGATATGTTAGTAATTTAAATGAAAGGATATTAAATGGTACAATAAAAGACATAATTTTAATATCTGAAGCATTACATGAGAAAAAAATTGCATATATAGCAGATAAGATAGCCGAAGATGAAGATAAAAGAATAATATTAATAGCTGGACCATCTTCGTCTGGTAAGACTACTTTTGCACAAAGATTATCGATTCAATTACAGACTAGTGGGAAAAAACCCGTTTCTATATCATTGGATGATTATTTTGTCGATAGAGAGAAGACTCCTAAAGATGAAAATGGAGAATATGATTTTGAATCGATTGAAGCAATAGATATTGAAAAATTTAATGAAGATTTATTAAGGCTTATTGCTGGTGAAGAAGTACATTTGCCAACATATAATTTTATTAAAGGGGTAAGAGAATACAGGGGGAGGATTCTAAAAATAGAAAAGGACCAACCAATAATAATAGAAGGAATTCATGGTCTTAATGATAGATTGACTTCGGCTATACCTAAAAATAATAAGTTTAAGATTTATGTAAGTGCATTGACTCAGCTTAATATTGATTCACATAATAGAATACCGACTACTGATTTAAGGCTTATAAGAAGAATTGTAAGAGATAGTAAATATAGAGGTAATGATGCTAAAAGGACTTTACAATTATGGGCTTCTGTTAGAAGAGGAGAAGAAAGAAACATATTCCCATTTCAAGAACAGGCAGATGTTATGTTTAATTCAGCTCTAGTATATGAATTATCAGTATTAAAGAAATATGCGATACCTTTATTGAAAAAAATTGGTAGGGATGTACCATATTATGCAGAAGCTAAGAGATTATTAAAATTCTTAAGTTATTTTAAAGATATAGATGATGAATCCATAATTCCAAATACTTCCATATTAAGGGAGTTTATTGGAGGTAGTTGTTTTAGAGAGGAATAGTCCTATTGACTATTCCTCTTATTTGTACTATTTTTATATATGTATAATAAAGATAGGAGATGAGATGATTGAACGAGTTATTAAATAGGATAATAGAAAATAATAGAAAGATAACTAGTAAAGGAAAGGTAGCTACATATATACCTGCATTAAGTAAAGCAAATCCGAAGCATTTAGGAATTTGTGTAGCTGATATGCAAGGTAATATTTATACAGCAGGTGAATATAATGTTAAATTTACATTACAAAGCATTTCGAAAACGATTTCCTTGATGTTGGCTATAATGGATAACGGAGAGGAAGAAGTATTCAAAAAAGTTGGAATGGAACCTACAGGAGATGCATTTAATTCAATAGTAAAACTAGAAACGATAAATCCGTCAAAGCCATTAAATCCGATGATTAATGCAGGAGCAATTGCAGTAGCATCTCTAATAAAGGGAAAAGATGGAGAGGAAAAATTTCAAAGGCTACTTAACCTTTTTAAAAAAATAACTGGTAATGATGATTTAAAAGTTAACGAAGAAGTATATTTATCTGAAAAAAGAACGGGTGATAGAAATAGATCTATGGCTTATTTTATGAGAGATGTTGGAATATTAGAAGGGGATGTAGAGGAAATTCTTGATGTATATTTCAAACAGTGTTCAATAGAAGTAGATTGTGTCGATATAGCTAAAATAGGACTTTTTTTAGCTAATAAAGGAAGAGTGCCACATACATCTGAAAAGATAGTTTCCGAGCATATAGCTAGAATAGTCAAGACATTTATGGTTACTTGCGGAATGTATAATGCATCAGGTGAGTTTGCGATAAAAGTTGGGATACCAGCTAAAAGTGGTGTTGGTGGAGGAATTATGGCTGCAGTACCTCATAAAATGGGTATTGGTGTATATGGACCAGCATTAGATGAGAAAGGTAATTCTATAGGGGGTTATGAAGTATTAAAAGAATTGTCTAGAGAGTTGAATTTAAGTATTTTTTAGAAAGATTTCCTGATTAAGCAGGAAATCTTTTTAAGATGACGAAATTATTAGAAGAATCGGAATATACAGAAAAATTTTGCTTAAAATAGATATGTAAACTTATGTACTTTTATGAAGTATCTTTCATAAATTAATTCTATAAAGATAATTTAAAGATAGTAGGTGATGAATTTGGAAAAATTTTATGAAATTAAAGGACGTAATGGAGATATTAAAATCTTTTTATCAGAGGAAGCAAAAAATAATTTAGAAGATTCGAATGGAGTTTTAGTAGTACTATTTTATAATGAGAATTTAGTTATGACTTATCATCCTAAGAGGAGAGGATGGGAATTTCCTGCTGGTACAAGAGAAGAAGGTGAAACTGTATTAGAGTGTGCTATTAGAGAGACTTATGAAGCAACTGGAGCAGAATTGTTAGAAATACAATCTATTGGGTACTATACAGTACAGAAAGAAGATGAAATATTAAAATATGCTATATTTATAGGAGAAGTTGAGAAATTTAATCCTAAACCAAGATGGAGTGAAACGGATTTAGTAAAATTATTTGATAAATTGCCAGAAAACATATCTTATGATGATGATGTATACAGCATAATAATAGATTACATTAAAAATTATAAAGAATAATAAGGCTACTGGCTCAAATGAGCTAGTAGTTTTTTGTATGTCTAGTACCTAAAATATTAACATAAACTAAATAAAAAAGTGGTATAATTAAATAAAAAGTTAACTTGTGATTGGAGGGTATAATATGGTAAGGAAACTCTCAGTTTTTATACTGGTTATTTTAATTATATTTAATCTAGTAGCTTGTAGTCAGTTCAAAAATAATATAGATGATAATAAAGATATTGAAAAAATAAAAGCGGAGAAAGATGTAATATTATATTTTGCTGATGATAAGCTAACGAGTTTAGTAGCAGAGAAGATAAAGGTACAAATAGATGAAAAACCATTAGAAGAGATTATTTTAGATAGACTTAAACAAGGTCCTAAAAATGAAAAACTTAGAAGAACAATAGCTCCACATATACAGATACTAGGAGTAGAAGTTGTTAATAATACAGCTAAAGTTAATATTTCTAGTAGTGGATTGCATGGTGGTTCAACAGAAGAAATATTTTTTATTGCATCTATTGTAAAGTCATTGACAGAATTAGATTATATAGATAAAGTTCAGTTTTTAGTAGACGGTAAAAAAGTAGAAAGTTTGATGGGACATATTTATATTAAAGAACCTTTTACAAGAGAATCAGTTGAGAATATTATAAGTTAATAGATTTACATGGTTTGAAGAAAGCTGCTTTTAAATTTTGGTAGCGATAATTATAAAGTGTATGCCATTGTTTGGCATACACTTTATCAGTACAATAAAATTTTATTCAAATATGTCATCTATAAGTTTATTAAAGTTGATATTTCTTATAAATTCGATAGTTTTGTCTTTAGAATTATTAAACCAATCTAATTTATGTATTTTTTTATTTTTATTTCCGATTTTTGCTTCTTCTATTTCGTATTTATTAATTGAGATTCTGTAAAATATGTTATTTTTTCCGATAATATTAACAACTTCGGATATATATTTTTTATTTTCATTATGCTTTGTAAATACAATCCAGTAAGATTGATTATTGTTTGAAACTTTTTCTATTGATAAATAGGATTGATTATTGTTTGAATCTTTTTCTATTCCATTATCTAGAACAACATACATTTCATTAATTATATTATCAAAGGATTTATTATTAAAATCAGATATATCATCAAGTTTAAATATATCGATTTCGAGTATTTTATTACTATCATTTTTAGTTGAATATTTAATATTAATATCGTTTATATAAGAAATAGAAAAATTATCATATGTATATATCTTATCAAATTCATCTATACGAGTTTCTGGCTTTTTAAAGCATTTGACAGTTATTTCTTTTAATTCATAATTTTCTATGTTTTCTGGTATATAAATATTATTAAATATCTTTTTTAGCTCTTCTAGAGAATTATATGTTTTACTTAGTCTTGTTATGTATACAGGAACGCCATCATCTAATATATGTTTGTATTGATTTAATTCTAAATCTTTACTTTCTGCTTCTATCATTTTTTCATATTCTGAAGTCTCTACTTCGTCAATATATTTAGCATTTGAATCATTGTCTATATTTACTATTTCATTATAATTTACACCATCATTTTTTATTAAGAATTCGAATATATCACTATTAAATTTTTCAATCAGATTTATATCCAAATTGTTCATTACATCGAGTTTTGAATGAATAATGTCTGAAGGTTGTCCAATAGTTACAGAAGGTATGTTATAATATATAAAACTTTCATGATCAGAACTATAACCGTCATCGAAAGAAATATTGTAGCCTTTACTTTTAAGATAATTATATAGATCATTATCTAATGTTTTTTTACTGTTAAAATTTAATCTATTAATAATAAAAGGTTTATCTTTAACGCCAATACAATCAAAGTTAATATTTGCTATGTTTTTGTATCTATCTTTAATGAATGCAGCAAAGGCTTTACTTCCCTGTCTGCCAGAATCTTCACCATTAAAGGCACATATTATTATATCTTGTTTTAATTCATTATTTTTTGAATATTCTTTTAGTTTTTTTGCTAAATCTAATAATATTGATATACCTGAACTATTATCTAATGCACCAGAGTATATTGTATTTCCGATTTTACCTATATGGTCAAAATGAGCTGATAAAATAATAGCACTGCTGTTATCTTTACCGGAAATTTTTGCTACAATGTTATTTGTTTTGATTTTTTCTGTATCTAGTTTATAGCTGAATTTTATATTGCATTTATTATTAATTAAATTATTATATAAATTTTCACTGATTTGAATGATAGGGGTTTTGACATTATTTATTGCGATATAATGATGAAAATTGTTTGTTTTTATTAAAATTCCTTTAGCTTTTCTATATTGGGGTTTTATATTGTTGTCGACTAATAAAAAGGAATTTTCATCTAATTCCTTACTTACTTTAGCACTTATGTCTATTTCTTTTGTATACGAAATAGGTAAAAAATCTTTACCTATAGTACATTCTTTGGTAGCTCCATTTTCGTATTCTATGGTCATTTTTATATTTTGATTATCAAAGTTAACAAAACTATGATCATACGGAAATAAATAACTATCATCTTCAAGAAATTCCAAAGGTTCTAATTCTAATACTTTGAAATATTCAGAGATAAATTTTTCAGCTTTTTTATTTCCTTCTGTTCCTGTTAGCCTACCTTCTAGTTCTCTGTCAGTCAAAAAAATAATTATGTCTTTTGTAGTATAGTTTATTGAATATTTATTTGTGTTTAATTTAAAAACTATGCCGATTACTAGAATTACAGCTAGTATTAAAAAAGTTTTTTTCAGATTTTTCATTATAAATCCTCCTCCTTGTAAGATATAAATTAATATAAATTGAATTTTTAATAAATCATCTCTCTCTCCTTTAAATCTTTTTTAATATAAATTCAACATTTTGTCAATAAAACTATGATTTAGTTAATAAAGAAAATATAAGTATTGGCATATACAAAAGGAACCTTTTACAAGAGAATCAGTTGAGAATATTGTAATTAAAAAAAGGGATGCATAAAGCATCCCTTAAAAATTAAGCTTGTCTTTTCTCATTCCGATACTAAGAACTAGTCCAATACTTATTAAATTTGCTAATAGGAAAGTACCCCCATAACTAATGAATGGTAATGGTATACCTGTTACAGGCATCAATCCCATTGTCATTCCTATGTTTTCTATAATATGAAAAGAAATCATTGAAGCTATTCCTATAACTATTAAAGAACCCATAAGGTCTTTAGAGTTTTTTGCTATTATTATAAGTCTATATAACATAATAAAATATAGTAAAAGTAGAACAAGCCCTCCTATTAATCCTAATTCTTCACCAATAACAGCAAATATAAAATCTGTATGTTTTTCAGGCAGAAATCCATACTGTGTTTGAACACCATGAAAAAGGCCTCTGCCAAGAATTTTACCAGAACCGATTGCTATTTTTGATTGTATAACCTGATAACCTGCTCCCATTGCATCAAGACTAGGATCTAGAAAAACTCTAATACGGTCTTTTTGATAATCTTTTAATAAAAATAACCATAAAACAGGTAAACTGAGTAGCCCAGCACTAACGGCATATAAAATATATTTAATGTTGAGTCCTGCTATAAATAACATAATGAAAATGAAAAACATAAAAACGGTAGCTGTCCCAAAGTCAGGCTGCATAAGAATTAATGCAACTGGTGCTAGAGAAAACATTAAAATTTTTAATAATGTAAAAGGTTCATTAATTTTTTCTTTATTATTATCTATAAATTTTGCTACTGATATTATTATTCCTATTTTAACAATTTCTGAAGGTTGAAAACTAAAACCTCCAATAGATAACCAGCTTCTAGCACCCCAAGTTTCTTCACCAGTTCCAAACAGTAAAACTGCTATTAATAAAAGGTTACAGAATCCATATATTAAAAGATATAATCTACCAAATGTTTCATAATTAAATAATGTTAATATAAATATAGCTATTAAACCTAATATAAATGAAGTGATTTGAGTTTTAAGAAAAGGGTTTTTAATAAGTTGCTTTAAGAAATCAATACCTAATTGTATATCACTTCCTTTAGTTTTAGAAGTTGCACTTGCAATCACTATGAAACCATATATACATAATAGAACTATTGTTATAAATAATATATAATCAAACTTTTTCCAAAGTTTCCTTTCTAACATATTTTAGCTTTTCCTTTCTCTTAAGTTATTTTAAGATATTTAAATTATATCATATAATTTAATGTTATATTAAGTAATTCTAATTTTTCATATTACAAATTAAAGTCATTAAACATATTTTCTGGAAGAATACTAGGTTGATATTCATTAATTTTTTTATTATATATATACTCTTTTATAATACTATTTTTATTACTAATAATATACTCTAATTTTTCAACAAAACTATTTATTTCTTCCAAATTATTATACATTCCGAAACTTACTCTAACTAAGCCAGGTGTATTTTTTAAATTACCCATTAGCAACTCTTTTTGAAGCTTTGCTATTTCTTCTTGACTAAGTCCTAGAAGATAATGAATATATGGATGAGCACAGAAACAACCATGTCTAACTCCTATTCCACCTTCATAAGATAGCAATGAAGCCAATAAATTGTGAGGTATGTTTGATACATTAAAAGTAACTACTCCAACCATGTCTTCAGACTGTTTATAAACAGAGTAAATTTTTATATTAGGAAGAGTTTTAAGTTTATCTAGTAAATAGGTTGTTAGTATTTTTTCATGTTCTTTTATATTTTCCATGCCTATTTCTTTTAATATTTTGATTATTTGTATAAGTGCAACAACACCGACAACATTAGGAGTACCTGCTTCTTCTTTATCGGGTAAGTTTGCCCAATACTGATTATATTTTGTTACGCTTATAATTGTACCTCCTCCTACGTATTCAGGTGTACCTTTTTTAAATATTTTTTTAGGACCAATTAAAACTCCTGTGCCAAATGGTGCATACATTTTATGAGCCGAAAAAGCTAGAAAATCAATATAATCATCATCTTTACATCCTTTCATATTGATTTTTCTATGAGGAATAAGTTGAGCAGCGTCTACAAGTATCATAGCTCCATATTTGTGGCTAAGTGAAGCGATATAATGAATATCATTTACATAGCCTGTTACATTTGAAGCTCCTGTAACGGTAACTAGTTTTACTTTACCTTTATAAGTTTTTAATTTTATCTCTAGGTCATCTAAGTCAAGTCTACCATCTTTAAGCAGATTTACATGTATCGTCTTAGCTTTATTTCTCCAAGGCAAATCATTAGAATGATGCTCCATTAGAGTAGTAATTACTATGTCTTCTTTAGAAAGAGCTAATCTATATGAGAGCTTGTTTATAGCTTCTGTTGTATTTTTAACAAAAATAGATACGTTTTTATTTTTATCACAATTTACGAAATCTAAAACTATTTCATGTGCTTTGTCATAAATTTCAGTTGATATTTTAGATTTATATCCAGTTCCTCTATGAATACTTGAATACCATAGTAGAAATTCGTTTATTTTATCTTGAACTGGCTTAATAGTTGGAGTACTTGCGGCATTGTCAAAATTGATATATCTAACCTTTTTACCATTCCTTAAGATTACTCTTTTATCTAAACCTACAACATATTTACGAATATTTGATATAGAATATGTTTTGCTTTGAAACATAAAGGTCCCCCTTCCCAAAAAAGAGAATTTTATAATATATAAGCTATATTATTCATTTTATGAAGATTTAGTTTGATTGACACTTAAGGTTTTATGCTATAATGCTGTATATAATACTTAATTTAGGGTGATAGTTATGTTATATTTTATTTGTGCTTTTTATAATGAAGCAAAACCAATAATAAATTTTTACAAATTAAAAAGAGTTAATGAAAATAAGTTTTTTCAAGTATTTGAAAGTGAAGATATAAAGTTAATTGTATCTGGTATAGGTAAAATAAATTCTGCAATAGCTTTAGCACATATTGTTTCTAAATATGGTATTTCTGATGAAGATATTGTTATAAATATAGGTATTTGCGGAAGCAGAAATAGAGAGATTGGAGAGGTAGTACTTGTCAATAAAATTCATGATGTTGAAACAGGAAAAGATTATTATCCAGATATATTGATTAATCATCAATTTGAAGAAGGGACTTTAGAGACTTTTTCAAAGCCAGTGGTTGATTTTGATGTAAAAGATATATGTGATATGGAAGGAAGTGGTTTTTTTAAGGCTTCATCAAAATTTTTCTCTCCTCACCAAATTCAGCTTATAAAAATCGTTTCTGACAATTTAGATGGTGTAAGGCTAACAGGCGAATTTGTTGAGAATTTGATAGAAAAAAATATTTTAACGATAGATGATTATATAAATAAAATGAAAAAAAGTTTCATAAAAAAGGATTTGCTTAATGATTGGGATAAAAAAATGATAGATCAAATAAGTTTAATACTCAATTTAACAGAAAATCAAAAAATTCAGTTTAATAAGGCTTATATTGGATATAAGATAAGGGAAAGCAAAAGCCCAGAATTTATAAAAAATATACTTAATGTAAGGGTGCAAGATAAAAATGAAAGTAAAAGGGAGTTCAAGAAACTTATCAACAAACTTTATGAATAGTTTTTCACACATATATGTAGAAAAAGAAGTTTTAAATCATCATATAACATTAGAAATATTAAGTAAATTTCCAAACAGCAAGATAGTAGAAATAAAAAACTACAAAGATGTTTTCAATAGACCAAGACAAAACTTTATAATTCAAAAAAAGTCTCCAAAATTGATATTGGCTAAAAAAACAGGCAACTATTTATATGAAGGTTCACCTATCTGTGAAGATTTTGGAGAAACTTCATTTTATTATTCTTCAAATATATTTAATTGTATTTATGATTGTGAATATTGCTACTTAAGAGGTTTATATTCATCTTCTAATATTGTAATCTTTGTTAATATAGAAGATTTTTTTGAAGAGATTATTAAAACGACTAAAGACAGAAGAGCTTATATATGTATTTCATATGATTCAGACATATTGGCTTTTGAAAATATAACTGGTTTTGTTAGAAAGTGGATTGAATTTGCAAATAGGAATAAGAATTTGCTTATAGAGATAAGAACTAAAAGCAGTAATTTTAGAAGTATCAAAGATTTAGAAATACCATCAAATATTATATTTGCATGGACTCTATCGCCTCAAGAAATAATTGATAATTTTGAACACAAGACGCCTAGTCTTACTGCAAGGTTAAATGATATAAAGGTAGCTATTTCAAAAGGATTAAAAGTAAGGATATCTCTTGAGCCTATTATGAAAGTTAAAGGGTTTGAATCAGTATATGGTGAATTTATAGATGAAGTATTTACAGAAATACCATCAAATACTGTAAGAGATGTTAATATTGGGGTATTTAGAATGAGTGAAGAACATATAAAAAGACTAAGGAGGTTAGATAAATATTCCAAAGTGTTCGGATATGATTTTAAGAAGGAAAATGGAGTTGTAAGCTATTTTGATGAAGAATATTTAAAAAGTTTTGTAAAAGAAAGATTAGTTAACTACATTGATGAAAAGAAAATATATTAGAGGTGATAATAATGTTTTTAGGATGTCATTTGACGATTTCTAAAGGTTATTCAAACGCTGCAGAAGTTGCAATTAGTATAGGGGCTAATACTTTTCAGTTTTTTACAAGAAATCCTAGAGGAGCAAAAGCAAAAACTTTAGATATGGAGGATATAAAGAAATTTGAAAAAATATTAAATGAATATAAATTCGGGCCATTAGTAGCTCATGCTCCATATATACTTAATCTTGCTTCTCATAAAGAAGATACTTGGAATTTAGCAAAAAGAGTAATTAAAGAGGATTTAGAAAGATTAGAAAATATTCCGTGTCCATATTTTACATTTCATCCAGGGAATCATCTTGGTAAGGGTATAGACTATGGAATAGATAGAATCGCTCAAGGACTCAATGAGATAATTACAGGTAATGAAAATACTATGATTTTATTGGAGACAATGTCTGGGAAAGGTACAGAGGTAGGATATACATTTGAGCAATTGAAAAGTATAATTGATAAAGTGAAATATTCTGAACTGATAGGGGTTTGTCTAGATACTTGTCATATATATTCAGCAGGGTATGATATAGTTAATGAACTAGATAATGTTTTAGAAGAGTTTGATAAAATTATAGGCATTGATAGATTAAAAGCTATACACTTAAATGATAGTATGAAAGAGTTTGGTAGTAAGAAAGACAGACATGAAAAAATAGGGAAAGGGACTATAGGACTTGAAGCCATTTTAAATGTATTAAACCATCCTCAACTCAAAGATTTACCATTTATTTTAGAAACTCCTAATGAGCTTGAGGGATATAGAGATGAAATAAGATTATTAAATAAATATAGTTAGTTAAATTAATCCTCGGGTTACTTACCCGGGGATTTTGAATATATTAATCTTGATTTTTGTACCATTTGAATATGTTTAAAAATTTGTATTAAAAAGTAAAATGGTTTCGGAATAAAAATATAATATTACCATTGAAAACCTTGTAAAATCATCCTATTATATACAAACATAATATTCAAAAAATTATAAAAATAAAAACAATTTATTAAAAATTAGGTTAAGGGGGGGATAACTTGAAAATAAAAGGAATTAACAAAAAGATAATATCTTTTGTTTTACAGCTAAGTATAAGCTTTATGTATCTATTTACACCGATAGTAGTGCAAGCAAGTATATTAACTCCAAATTGTACTCAAGAGTTATTAAATGTAGTAGCGATAGAAGAAAACATAAATAAAGGGAATGAACAAATGATAACAGAAGATGAACATAAGACAAAGACAGTTGTTTATCAAGATAAAGAGCGATACAATCAGTTCCTAATAGTAATAAGAATATTGTCTAACAAAACCAAATATAGTGAATTAACAACAGAAGAAAAGGAACAAATTTTTAAAGCATACAGTGATGCAGATGAAGAAATTTTACAAAAATGTAAAACAAAAGGATATTCGTTAATAGAATCTATTGGTATAGCTTTAAGAGTAAAAGAATATGAACTATCTATCGAAGAAATAGAAAGTCTATTATCAAGTATAAAAGATAAAATAAAAATAGATAAAGAGCTTAGTAAATTGAAACAATTTAAACAAAGAATAAAACTTACATCAAAAGAAATAACAAAAATAGTAGATTTATTAATAAAAGGATACAGCATGAATGACATTGAGCCAGCATTTATAGTATCATCAGCACTAGGATTAGAAATAGAAAAAGTAATAATCAAAAATGAAAAACTTAATAAAAAAGAAATAATAGAAACTATTTCAGAAAAAAATACAGAAGATAAATTTAAAACATATAACAGACATTCTTGATAAATATAAAGTTAATATAAAAGAAGTTTTAAAATATGCAAAACAAAATGACATTCAAATCCAAGAAATAAAGAAAAGAATATTTGATTATCAAACTAAAAGAAATAAAAACAATTCAAATGAAATCACCATAATGGCAGAAGGAACGACAGAAGAACCAGTAGTAGAAGAAGTAGATTATCAAAAATATTTTAATGCACCATATAATATAAAAGAGGACAGCAGAGAGCATATTACACCAAACAACGGGAACTTAGAATATGAAAATAATATACTAAGTCTACCAGGAAGAAATGGACTCAACTTAAACATAATAATAAGATACAAAGCACAGGATGGAGAATTATATGAACCTGACTATGATATTGATGTAGATTATGATTATAAAGTAAAAAAATATGAGACACAATACTGGAGCAACTGGATAGGGACAGAAATATACAAACCAAAAAAATTAATAAGTTCGCAAAATTGTGAGACATATACTAGAGCCAAAAATTCTGCTAAAGCTTGGGCAAATAGTAGTTATATAGAACAAGACCATTGGGAAGACGGTACAGATTTAATAGTTGTTCGAGAAGCAGAGATAATTAAATATTTAGATTACAGAAGAGAAACTAACATTATTAACAAAAACACTTACACAGAACTACGCAACAACCTAGGTTTAGGCTGGTCACTAGGATTTTCATCCATAAAAATAGATGGAAGTAATAAATACCTACACTTAGGAAATGGACAAGTATATAAAATTAAAATCACACCAACCATAGGAGATTCTAATCTAGATAAATACACACTAAAAGATATGAGGATAGAGAACATAATAGGGAACTATACAAACGGACAAGAAACATCCTACTATGAACTAATCTACAAAAATGGGACAAAAGAATACTTTGCAAAAGACGGAAGACTTTTAGGAATAAAAGACAGATACGGGAACGAGATAAAATTCAACCATATAATAATAAATGGACATCCAGTAATAAATAAAATCACAGACACACTAGGGAGAATAACAACTATCACATATAATAATACAGCTACAGGAAAAGAAGTAATAATAACAGCACCAAACAAAACAAAGACCATACTAGCACTGAAACCAACTTCAGTAGATTCCAGTAAGTATGTATTAACAAAAATAATAGACCCCAAAAACAGACAAACACAATTTAGCTATAAATATCAAAATGGAAGATTTACCTTCTTTGATAAAAACTTTACAAGCTCACCAACAGCAAAAACAAATATATTTGCAACATTAGAAACAATAATATATCCAACAGGAGCAAAAACAAAATACACATATGAAAAAGCAATAGCAAACCTAGGGAGCAGAGGAATAAAAGAATACTACAGAATAAAAACAAGAGAAGATATAGAAGACGGAGTATCATATAACAAAGAAACCTATAGCTACAGCAGTAACGACTACAGTGGATACCCACAATACAAAGACCCAAGCTCATTGCCAAGCACATTCACATACACAACAACAATAACAGATACAAATAACACAAAAACAATATACACATTCAACAACAAAAATCTTAATACAAAAATACAAATAAAACAAAACGGAACAACCCTACTAAGACAAATAACAAAAGAATATGATAAAAACAAACTACCGATCAGAAAAATCACAATAGCCTACACACCATCAACAGGAGCAAGTGCATCAAAAGCAGTAACATATAAATACAATGACTATAAAGATTTACTAGAGTACACAGATGAATTAGGGCATAAAACAACCTATACCTATGACAGTAAATATCATATTCTAACAAGTGAATCAAAATATATGAATGCAAGCACCATACAAAAAACAGAATATGGAGTAAATCAAACAACAGGAAACATAGATTGGAAGAAACAAAGACATATAGTAAATGGCACAGACAAATCAATAATAACATACTACACCTATGATACTTATGGGAACATAAAAACAAAAAAACTAAAAAAACAAGACGGAACATATATACAAGAAAACTACGAATATAGTACAACCTACAAAAATGCTTACTTAACAAGAAAATATATAACAGTAAAAAACTACAATGGAGAATCAGAAATAATAGAAGAGAAATACACCTATGATTTTAACACAGGAAAAATAAAAACATACACAGATGGAAATGGCAACACAACCACATACACCTATGATAGTTTAAAAAGATTAACAAAAATAACAAACCCAGACAGAACATATAAAACTCTAGAATATGATGATACAAACAACATAGTCACATTAACAGATGAGAAAGGACACAAAAAAAGAAAAATCTATGATAGATTAGGAAGACTAAAAAAAGAACAAGAAATAAAAAATGGAGCATGGATAACATTAAAAGAAAACCACTATAACGCACTAAGTCAAATAGATTGGATAAAAGATGCAAAAGGGAACATAACAAGATATGAATATGATGCGCTAGGGAGAAATATAAAAATAGTAAATCCAGACAATACCTACAAAAAGACAGAATATTACGATGCATGGACATATAGCAGTGAAACAAATTGCATAAAAGAAATAGATGAAGAAGGAAATAGTATATATTACTATTATGACAAAGCAGGAAATCTAAGAATAAAAAATAACGGAAAATACTCATATAACTACTATGACTATGTAGGAAATCTAATAAAAACAAAAGATGAAAACGGAAACAGCACATACTACTACTATGATGACTTAAATAGACTAATAGAAGTAAAAAATGCCCTAGGAGAATCAACAAAATATCAATACGATAACCAAGGGAATCTAACAAAACAAACAACCCCGAAGGGGAACACTACCGAAAGATACTATGACGAATTAGGGAGACTAATAAAAGAAACAGACCCACTAGGAAAAAGTATATATATAAAATACGATAAAGTAGGGAATATAAAAGAAAAGATAGACAAAAAAGGTCAAGTAGAAATATTAACATATGATAAAAGAAACAGATTAATAAAGAGACAAAAAGGCACAATAAGCATTTCCTACACATATGACAATGTAGGAAGAGTACTAACAATGACAGACCAAACAGGGAAAACCCAATACCAATACTATGAAAATGGATTACTAAAAAAAGAAATAAAGCCAGATGGAAGATATATCTATTACGAATATGACAATAATGGTAATAGAACAAAAATGATAGATTACTTTGGCAAATATACCTATTATACTTATGACAGTTTAAACAGACTAAAAACAGTAACAGTAGACGGTCAAACAACAACCTATGATTATTATCCAGACAGCTCAATAAAATCCATAATCTATCCAGGAAGAAGTAAACAAGAATACTACTATGACAGTAGGAATAATCTAACAAAACTAATAAGTAGAAAACCAGGAGGCAAAATAATAAATCAATACAGCTATACCTATGATGCAGTAGGAAATCAGCTAACGAAAACAGAAAATAATAAAACAACATATTATACCTATGACAAATTAGACAGAATAAAAACAGTAAAAGAACCAGATAGAACAACTATAACCTACTCATACGACAAAGATGGAAATATATCAAAAAAGAATATACATGGCTTATAACAAACTAAATTAGGTGCAACTACACTATATTATATAAATAAGACAATAACTTATAATTATAATAAAAACACTCAACTTATCACCTCAATAGAAGAAGTCAAAATTAAAGACAAGATTTATAAATATCCTATAGATCCTCCAATAGAATATTCTAAGTTACCAAGTGAAATTACAACAGAAACTTATAAAGGGAATAAATACAAAGACTTATCTTATACAGGAGGTTCATATATACAACGTGACTATATAAAGACATTAACCTTTAAGTATGATACCAATGGAAATCTGATTGAAAAACAAGATAAAGATATATATAGTACATTTTTAGTAACAGAATCAGGGGCAGCGAGAAAAAAAATAATTTATTCGAACACAAATAAATCTGAATACAAATACGATGAATTGAATAGGCTTATAAAAGCAAATACAGGAACAACAACCACCTATAAATATGACGGTAGTAATCTAAGAGTAGAAAAAATATCAGGGTTAAAAACAACAAAATACTACTACGACGGACAAAACATAATAAACGAAACAAAAAACAACCAATTCAGTGCAAGAAACATAAGAGGAATAAACCTAATAGCCAGGGAGGATAAACAGGGAACAAAAGCGTATTATATATACAATGGGCATCAAGATGTAGTAAACCTAATATTACCGAATGGAGAAATAATAAACACATACGAGTATGATATATATGGAAAAGAAAAGAAAGCAGAAGAAGAAGAAGAAGCTATAACTAACCCGTATAGATATGCAGGGCAATACTACGACAAAGAAACAGGGCTATATTACCTAAAGTCAAGATATTATGACCCATATATAGCAAGATTTATCACAGAAGATACCTACAAAGGAGACATAAAAAACCCCCTTAGCCTAAACCTATACACTTACTGCAAAGGTAATCCAATTA
>NZ_JBFWFX010000010.1:0-85208 GCF_050286925.1 Caloranaerobacter longqiensis | reverse complement strand
CTTCTATCGATTTTACATCATCTGGCCAAAGTCTGAACTCATATCTATCTGCCGTCTTTAATGCAATAGATATAGCCTTCTCCCACCAATCATAACTTTTATATATATTTGCAAGTGGATTTTCTGATGAACTAATTATTTTTGCTGATATCCATATATTATACATTAAATACAACACCTCTATTATAGTACTCTTGCTAACACTATCCCATACATACAAACAATTTCTTTCGTCTCTAGAGTATTTAACTATGTGGAATTTTAAAACCTGTTTATTAGTCTTATCTTTTGTAAAAACCTGCAACCATTTAAAAAACTATAATTGTTTATATTATCTAATATAGATTATATAATATATATATGGAATATCAAATATTCTTTATTTTTATATGATTGGTTTTATATAAAAGTAAAATAGTTTAAAATTAAATAAAGCATAGTTTCTAACTTTAAAAAGTGTTAGAAACTATGCTCATCTATATTTTATTTAAAATCTATATCTAGAAGATAATATTAGTAACACAAAATAGTTCTACTACATCCTGATAGAAATAAAAAGGAAACAAAAAACCGTCCCCTTGTATCTTTATACTGGTATCCCGGCTTCAGCGAACGTAATCATTTCATTATTCATATACGTAGCTGCCTCAATTAAATTTAAAGCAAGTACTGCCCCCGTTCCTTCTCCAAGTCTCATATCCATGTAAAGCATTGGTTTTAGTCCAAGAAACTCTGCTGCATATACTGCTCCCTTTTCCTTCGATGCATGGGAAGGTATAAGAAAATTTTTAGTTTTAGGCTCTATAGTACATGCTATAAGAGCAGCTGCCAGAGAAATAAATCCATCTATCACTACCGGCACCCTATTAGCTGCTCCCGCAAGCATCACTCCAGCCATTCCGCCTATTTCAAGCCCTCCAACTTTAGCAAGAACATCTATCCCATCCTTCGGATTAGGATTATTTATTTCTATAGCTCTCTTCACTACTCCAGCTTTATATTCAAGTCTTTCTACTGGAAAATTAGCTCCTATTCCCGTTACTTCAAAAGGATCATATCCACATATAACCGAAACAATCGCCGCACTTGGAGTGGTATTACATATTCCCATTTCTCCAGTTGCCAAAATATTTTTTCCTTTTTTAATCTGTTCTTCAGCAACTTGTATTCCAACTTCTAAAGATTTTATGGCTTCCTCTCTACTCATAGCAGGCCCTTTAGCCATATTATCTGTTCCATACTTTACTTTCCTACTTATTATTCCAATCTCATCTATATCTACCTTCACACCTATATCTACAGGTACTACATCAGCTCTAGCTTGTTTCGCTAATGCACAAACTCCTGTTACCCCTCTTGCCATATTTCTAGTTTGAATTTCTGTTACTTCCTGCGGAAATACTACAACTCCTTCTTCAAAAACGCCGTGGTCTGCTGCCATAACTATAACCACTTTTTTATCTACCTTTGGATAAAGTTCCCCCGTTATTCCTGCAAGCTGAATGACTATCTCCTCCAATCTTCCTAAACTCCCGGGCGGTTTAATAAGATTATCCACCCTTTCTTTTGCCTTTGCCATAGCTTCCTTATCGAGTTCTCCAATTTTACTAATAGTTTGTTTTAATAAATCCATATTTTGTCCCCCTTCTTTTCTATATTTATTTTCTTATAACTAAAAAAGTTCATAGTTTATTTGTGCATGACAAACAAACCATGAACTTTACCATCATCCATGAGTTTTATGTAAATTATAGGCAGGTCTCCTGGCTCAGGTTCAACACCTTTAAACGCCTTCCCAGATTAATATCCAGTGGCATCATGTTTAAAGGCTCACCTTCACAGTGGCGGGTCCGCTGGAGATTTCCACTCCATTCCCTATTCTCCCTAAACGGGCACCTATAATTTTTATATTAATTTGTATACTAAAAGGATATATTCTATGTATTTCAAAAAATTCCTGCTAAATACTAATAAATTTTTCTATTTTTATCTATTCTACTTTAGATTTATGTCCCTAAAGAGGATTTTTGTTTTTTTATGTAGAAATAAATGGGTATATATTTTATATATTAAACGGTTTACAATTGGACAAACAACACAACAGAGTTAGGAGGAGTGGGAATGAAAATACATTTTTATGGAGCTGCTGAAATTGTAACAGGTTCTAATCACTTAATTACAACAGATAAATACAAAATTTTAATCGACTGTGGTATGTTCCAAGGTAGTGAAGAACTAGAAAAACTAAATTACAAGGATTTTGAATATAATCCTTCTGAAATTGATTTTGTTTTGCTTAGTCATGCTCATATAGACCATAGTGGTAGAATTCCAAAATTAGTAAAGGAAGGCTTTAAAGGTAAAATAATTTGTACAAAAGCTACTTATGATTTATGTAAAATCATGCTATTAGATAGTGGTCATATACAAGAATCAGATACAAAATGGCTTAACAGGAAACGTATACGTGCCGGTAAAGCTCCTATTAACCCTCTATATACGGTAGAAGATGCTAATATAAGTTTAAACTACTTTAAACCTGTTTTATATAATCAAAAAATTAATCTAAACGAAAATATCCAAGTCAGATTTAGAGATGCTGGTCATCTGCTTGGTTCTTCAATAATAGAATTATGGATTACAGAAAAAAACAAAACAGTGAAAATAGTTTATTCTGGCGACTTAGGAATGAAAAACAAACCTATACTAAGAGACCCAGAACTTATAGAAGAAGCAGACTATTTAATTATAGAATCAACATATGGCGATAGATTACATGAAAGCGTTGCTGAAAGGACTAATAAATTAATAGAAATAATAGATAAAACCGTATCTAGAGGCGGTACAGTTATTATACCTTCGTTTGCTGTAGGAAGAACTCAAGAATTAATCTATGAATTAAACAATTATTATGAGAATTTAGACATCATGGAAACATATAAAAAAATACCTATCTATGTTGACAGTCCAATGGCAGTTTCAGCTACTCAAGTTTTTAAAGACAATCCATATTGTTTTGATGATGAAACCAAAAAACTCATACTAAGCGGAGATAATCCGTTTGAATTTGAAAATCTTTATTTTATTAACGACCAAAAAGAATCTATGAGACTAAACGAATATAATTATCCAAAAGTCATTATTTCAGCTAGTGGAATGTGTACTGCTGGTAGAATTAGGCATCATCTTAAGCATAATCTTTGGAAAAAAGAAAATAGTGTTATATTTGTAGGTTATCAAGCAGAAGGTACTTTAGGCAGAATGCTCAAAGATGGTGCAAAAAAAGTCAAAATATTAGGAGAAGAAATAAGCGTTTTAGCAGAAATATATAGTATTGAAGGTTTCTCTGGCCACGCTGATCAAAAAGGTCTAATGGATTGGTTAAAAGGTTTCAAAAAATTCCCCGAAAAAGTCTTTGTAGTTCACGGTGAAGAGCAATCAGCCAAAAAATTAGCAGAATTAATTAAAGAAACCTACAAAGTCGATACTATCATACCAAATATGGGATATATTTATGAATTTAAAGACAATGAAGCAAAAGTTTATCATGGTGAAATATTAGAACCTCTTAAAAAGAAAGAAAACATTAAAAAAGAACTACAAGAAGTATATAATCAGTTTGAAGTTTTAATTGCTAATACTGAAAAAATTATTGATGAAGAGATATTGAAAAAAGATTATGATAAATTGAAAAATAAACTTATAGAATTACAGCAGAAATTACTAGATATCAGTATTCTTTTAGGAGATTAATATGTATGTTTATATTCAAACTATGTTTAAAAAAATAGTTTTTTGATAATATTATGATAAAATTAAAAAAATATATATGGAGGGATAATATGTCAAAAATAATTTTAGGTCTGCAAATTGACAATCGTTTCGAGGAAGTATCTGAAGTACAAAAAATATTGACTGATTACGGATGTATTATTAAAACTAGATTAGGTCTACATCAACAAGCAGAAGATAATAATAACTGTACAGAAAAAGGATTAATACTACTTGAATTAATTAATAATTGTGGTGATAAATGTAATGAATTAGAAGAAAAATTAAGTGCGATAAATGGCGTTGTAGTTAGAAAAATGGATTTCTCTTATTAATCTTATATCAATCAAACCTTCTATTAGTCAAGCTAATAGAAGGTTTTTTCTTTTTGTGATTCAAATCACTGAATTATTTTTAAATTTTGGGTATATTATAATTAAAGAAAGACAATAGGATGGTTAGTTATGGATAATCAAATGTTTTGTTATCAATGTGAACAAACAGCAGGTGGAAAAGGTTGTGTTAAAATAGGTGTTTGTGGAAAAGACCCAGAAGTTGCAGCTCTACAAGACTTACTTATTTACTTACTAAAAGGAATAGGTTTTTATGGGCAGAAAGCATTAGAAAAAGGCAAAAAAATTGATGAAGAAATTCATAAGTTTGTTATGGATGCAATGTTTGCTACTTTAACTAATGTTAACTTTGATGCCGAAAGATTTGTTGAATATATTAAGAAAGCTGCTGAAGTAAAAGAAAATCTTAAAGAATTAGCTGGAGATATTGAAGGACCTATTCCAGACGCTGCAAGTTACAAAGTACCTTCAACAAAAGAAGAAATGATAAATGATGCAAAAAAAGTTGGAATAATGGCTGATGAAGACTTAGATCAAGATATTCGTTCACTTAGAGAACTACTTATTTATGGTTTAAAAGGAATGGCTGCATATGCACACCATGCTTATGTTTTAGGTAAAACTGATGAGACTGTAAATAATTTCTTCTATAAAGGACTAGCTGCTACTTTAAATGATAATTTAACTATAGATGATTTATTTAATCTAAATATGGAATTAGGTCAAGTTAACTTCAAGTGTATGGAATTATTAGATAGTGCTAATACTGGTGCCTATGGTAATCCTGAACCAACTGAAGTATTAATAACTAAGAAAAAAGGACCTTTCATAATAGTTTCTGGTCACGACTTAAAAGATTTAAAAGAACTTCTTGAGCAAACAGAAGGTAAAGGTATAAATATTTATACTCACGGAGAAATGTTACCAGCTCATGCATATCCTGAACTTAAAAAATATCCGCATTTAGTTGGTAACTACGGTGGTGCATGGCAAGACCAACAAAAAGAATTCGATAACATACCTGGTGCAATATTAATGACAACAAACTGTTTACAAAAACCTAGAGACAGCTATAAAGACAGAATTTTTACTACTAGCATAGTAGGTTGGCCAGATGTAGCTCATATAGAAGAAGTAAATGGTAAAAAAGATTTTACACCTTTAATAGAAAAAGCTTTAGAGCTTGGTGGTTGGCAAGAAGACGAAGAAGAAAAGAAAATTTTAGTAGGATTTGGACATAATACGGTATTAAGCCTATCTGATAAAATTATTGAGGCTGTAAAAAAAGGTGATATCAGACACTTCTTCTTAATAGGTGGATGTGATGGTGCTAGACCAGGAAGAAATTATTATACTGAATTTGCTGAAAAAACACCAAAGGATACAATAATTTTAACATTAGCTTGTGGAAAATATAGATTTAATAAAAAAGACTTTGGTAAAATTGGAGAATTCCCAAGATTATTGGATGTAGGTCAATGTAATGACGCTTATTCAGCTATAAAAATAGCAGTTGCTCTTGCAGATGCTTTTGAATGTGATGTAAATGAACTACCTCTATCAATGATACTATCATGGTATGAGCAAAAAGCAGTATGTATTCTTCTTACATTATTATCATTAAATATCAAAAATATTTATCTTGGACCAACTTTACCAGCATTCATTTCACCAAACGTATTACAAGTATTAGTTGATAAGTTCAATATAAAACCTATTTCAAATGCAGAAGCTGATATGAAAGAAATATTAGGCTAAATAAAAAGGCTATCTCTATCGAGATAGCCTTTTTATTTAGAAGTTATAGTTTTAATTGGTAAAAAAATATCAAATTTTGTACCAGTTCCTGGTTTGCTAGAAACTTCAATATATCCATCATGTTCATCAATAATTCTATGAGTTATAGCTAATCCAAGCCCAGTTCCAGTATCTTTAGTTGTATAAAATGGTTCAAATATTTTTTCAAGTTCATTTCTTTGTATACCTGTGCCATTATCTTCAAATGACACCTTAACCCAACCATCTTTTATATTTAAACTTATGTTTAAATAACCTCCTTCAGGCATTGCTTGCACAGAATTGAATATAACATTTATAAAAGCTTGTTTTATTTTTTCTGAATCTATTAATATTTCTATGTCTACTTCAGACGTATAAATAATTTTAACATCATGTTGTTGAGCATACTTTTTAGTAAGCATAATTACTTCTTTTATAAGTTTATCTATGCTTTGGTTTTTAATCTGATTTACATTAGGTTTAGCAAAATCCAACAATCCTTTAATTACCATATTAGCTCTATCTACTTCATGAACTATAATTTCAAGCCCCTCTTTTATTTCAGCATCTTCTATATCTTTAATTACAGTCTGAGATATAGTCTTTATAATCCCTAATGGATTCCTTATTTCATGAGCAATACCAGACGCAAGTTGTCCAACTGCTGATAGTTTTTCTGCTCTTCTCACTTGATTTTCCAATTTCCTAATCTCCGAGATGTCCTCAAGTACAATAACAACTCCCTCTATTTTATTTAGAATATTATGCAATGGATAAGCAAATAATTTTACATAAATATTAGTTTTATCTTTTGAATTACACTTAGTAACGATATTCACTTTTTTATCAAAAGCCAGTACATCTTTTAGTATTTTTTCAATTTTATCATACTCTGTAAATAGAATATCTAATCCTTTCCCTATACATGTTTCATCTAAATCTAACAATTTTCTTCCTTCTTTATTTATCAATTGTATTTTTAAATCTTTATCAACTGCTATAAGAACATTAGTTATACTATCTAATATATTTTGAGTAAAATTTTCAAGATCGGTCAATTTTCTAATTTGTATCTCCAATATCTTTTTCTTTTTAAAATCTGCTTCAACTAAAAATCCAGTAACCGTGCCTATAAAAACAAACATAATTATTTCTAAAAAATGATTTAAAATAGACATATTTATTTTCTCTAATGATAATATCTCTGGAAAGATTAAAGGCGTAACATATAAAATAGAAACTATTACTGATGTAAATAGACCTCCCTTTAATCTGAATTTAAATGAAGAAATTATTATAGGAATATAAAACAATCTCCTGTGAAAATCGTGTATATCCCATCTAGCTGGTATAATTGAATAGTGAAGCATTGTTATAATCACAATACTTATACTAATAAAAATAATATCCATTATTTCTTTTTTATTAAATCTCTTCATTTTAATTCTCCTTTAATAGAACAAAATCTTCGATTTAAAATAAATTATAAAGATGATTTTACCTATATCTATAAACGGAATTTATATTCAAAATTATTCACAATTTAACAAGGTATATAACGACTCTGGCATGTAAGCATGCCAGACAAAGTTTCAATAAAATCAACATTAATTTTTTTATTAAATATAAGATTTTATTATAATTCCCTATGGATTATAAAAAATATCTCTAATAGTTATTATAATACATAAACTTTATAATTCCCTAACAAAATAAAAAGGACAGACTTATAATCTATCCTCAAACTGTTAATAAACTTTATAATTAAAATTATAGAAATAAAAGCAAATGCACGGCAAAAATTTAGTATAAAAACTAAACCAAACTTTAAATTTCGTAAACTTTACTTGAAATCTAACCCAAACTATTTAACCAAACTTTTGAAATTTACCTCTTCTTTGGTCCAAATAAAAACTCTTTCCTCTGCACCTGCTACATCTGTCATAATAATTTTTAAATACTCTGTATTATTGTCAATTAGACTTTGTCCGTTAACTTTACTAGGAACAATTAATTTACCAAAAACATGATGTCCTTCAGGTATACCTACAGGAAGCCACTCTATATTTTCACTAACTTCTAGCCCTTTATCATTTTTTAATACTATTTTCTGTTCTAAGTTATTTTCAGAAATATTATAAGTATGAGTATTTAAAAATACATCAAATACCAGATTTTCTTTTAAATTTTCATTATCTAAAAATA
Source organism: Caloranaerobacter longqiensis (assembly GCF_050286925.1). Taxonomy (NCBI): domain Bacteria; kingdom Bacillati; phylum Bacillota; class Tissierellia; order Tissierellales; family Thermohalobacteraceae; genus Caloranaerobacter; species Caloranaerobacter longqiensis. The sequence continues at coordinate 77,100 of NZ_JBFWFX010000010.1, read as the reverse complement.
AATTTAGAAAAACAACATCTACATAAACATCATTCTGAAAATCAGTTCTAATATATTTTATATTTTCATCAGAGTATATTTCTTCATAATAACTATTTTCAGATATTTGCTCCTCATCTATTATTTGATCCTCTACTTGAGTATAATCTGCTTTATCGTTATTATTTATATCTTCTATATAAATATTTTCTTCATCAATTTCTATATCAGTTTCTTGATTGTCTTGTTCTGTTATTTCTTGATTATCTTCTTTTATCACTTCATTATATTCATCTTTATCCGTTTTATCCTGATATTTTTTATCTAATATATTAATTGAACTTTCATCAGAAGTTTTTTCTTCATTTTCCATATCTAAATCTTCTACTTCGCTGTTCTTATCTATGTTCTTATCTATGTTTTTATCATTATACTCTTTATTATCGTCTAATTTCTTATCCTGTTGAATAAGTGTCTGTTCGACTTTCTCAATTTTTGTTCGAGAAGTCTCATTATTTGTTCTACTGGAAGATTTCTTATCTATATAAATAAACGAAGATGCAATAATTATTATTGTAATTATTATACTTAGTGCCCTTGCCATGTCTACCTCCCATACTAACCATTATTTTCATATAATTTATAATATTCTACTATTAATTGATCTAATCCAACACTTAATTTATATATGATTTCATAATCTTCTTGATTTTTAATAGCTTTATTTAGTTTTTCTCTTAATATAGATATTCTATATATTAAATACACAATATCCATCTCCACTTTTACGCCATATCTTATAGAATAAAATTTTCTTTTAATGTGATTTTATTCACCGATTTTATAAAAGTGTTGCATATAACACAAGTACTGTATTATTTAGTATTACAAAATTATTTCATTCTAATAAACTTTTCTTCACACTCTCTACTACAGAAATAATATGTGCGGCCATTAATAGTTCTTCTTATTGAGTCAGTTTTACTAACATACATACCACATACAGGGTCTTTAGCTGTTTCTAATGAATTCATATGATTTTCTTTATGCATAGTATGACCATTACTTTTATGTTGCATATGTCTTTCATGAGAATGTCCTCCACAACAACCTCCACCCATTCTCATCATATAAATCATTAATACTACAAATCCTATAGCTAATAATATATTCATAACTAATTCCTCCTTTAATTTTATATTCAAATAATATTGCAATTTATATGCCAGTTTTATAATTTCTAATTTAAAATAATAAAATTTATATCTGAAGATTGTTAACAAAACCCCTGCAAATATTTAATATATGCAGGGATTTTGTCAACAATTTAAGAGCTCCTGTAAAAGGAGCTCTATATTACTCTATTGATACAGCTTCATAACCTGCTTCTTCAACTGCTTTTATTAATTTAGAGTCATCCACTTCATGTGCTAACTCTACTACTGCTTTTTTCTCTGCAACATCAACATTAGCAGCTTTAACTCCGCATACACTTTCTAGTTCTTTCTTTACACGACCTGCACAATGCCCACAAGTCATCCCTTCAATAACAATTGTTTTCTTCATATTAACCCCTCCTAAATTTTTATTTATTTTTAGCTGGCTTAAAGCCTTTCAATCTTAAAGCATTTGATAATACTGAAACTGAACTAAGCGACATAGCAGCTGCTGCAAACATTGGATTTAATTTGGGTCCTCCAAATATATATAGCAATCCTGCTGCTATTGGTATACCTGCTGCATTATATGCAAACGCCCAAAATAAATTTTGTTTTATATTTCTTATTGTAGCTTTACTTAACTGAATAGCTGTAACTACATCCATAAGGTCACTCTTCATTAACACTATGTCTGCTGATTCCATAGCAACATCTGTACCAGAACCTATAGCAATACCGACATCAGCTTGTGCTAATGCAGGAGCGTCATTTATCCCATCTCCAACCATCGCAACTTTTTTACCTTTTTCTTGAAGCTTCTTAACTTCATTGGCCTTATCTTGTGGTAAAACCTCGGCCAAAACTATATCTATTCCTACTTGTTTAGCAATAGCTTCAGCTGTTCTTTTATTATCACCAGTAATCATCGCTACTTCTATTCCCATACTATGAAGTCTCTTAATAGCTTCTAAACTACTTTCCTTAACAACATCTGCTACTGCTATAATTCCAACTAGCTTATTATTAATAGCAACAAACATTGGCGTCTTACCTTCATTTGCAAGTCTATCAGATTCTTCTTGAAGCGTTATTTCAATATTTCTATCATTCATTAGTTTTTTATTTCCTAAAAGTATATCTTTACCTTCTATCATAACTTCTATACCATGTCCTGGGATAGCTTGGAATTTTTCTATTCTTTTTAATTGCAATTCTTTTTCCTCTGCTTTTTTTACAATTGCTTCTCCTAGTGGATGTTCAGAGCCTTTTTCTGCAGATGCAGCAATTACTAATAGCTCATCTTTATCAAATCCATCTATTGTTACAATATCTGTTACAGTTGGTTTACCCTTTGTTATGGTTCCTGTTTTATCGAATACAATAGTATCTATTTTATGAGTTGTTTCTAATGGTTCTCCACCTTTGATTAATACTCCATATTCTGCACCTTTTCCAGTTCCAACCATTATTGCTGTTGGTGTAGCTAACCCAAGTGCACAAGGACATGCTATAACTAGCACTGAAATAAAAATTGTTAAGGCAAACACAGGTGTTGCACCTGATATATACCATGCTAACCCTGATAAAATCGCTATTGCAATTACAATAGGTACAAAATATCCTGAAATAACATCAGCTAGTTTTGCTATTGGAGCTTTTGAACCTTGTGCATCTTCAACAAGTTTTATTATTTGTGCCAATGCAGTATCTTTACCAACCTTTGTAGCTTTAAATTTAATTGTCCCATTTTTATTCAAGGTTGCACCTATTACCTTATCTCCGACATTTTTTTCAACTGGTATACTTTCACCAGTAAGCATCGACTCATCAACTGATGTATGTCCTTCTATAACAATTCCATCAACTGCTATTTTTTCACCAGGTTTTACTAAGATTATATCGCCAACTTCAACTTCTTCTATAGGTATAGTTTTTTCTTTTCCATCTTGTATTACTGTAGCTGTCTTTGGTTGTAAACCCATCAGTTTCTTAATCGCTTCAGAAGTCTTACCTTTTGTAACAGATTCTAGATATTTACCTAATAATATAAGTGTAATAATTACTCCTGCAGTTTCAAAATATATGTCCTTTGCATATTGTACATTCCCTTGTATAATCTCATATATACCGTATATTCCATATAAAACTGCTGCAGATGTACCAATAGCTATTAGTGAATCCATGTTAGGATTCTTTCTAATTAACGCCTTAAAACCTACTGTATAAAACTTATTACCAGCTATAATTATTGGAATTGTTAATAAAAGCTGTATTAATACAAAGTTTAATGGATTTATAGATGGGTCAATTATTTTTGGTAACGGTAAACCTATCATATGTCCCATAGCTATGTATAAAAGCGGTACTGTAAATACAGCTGATATTACAAATTTTCTCCATAGCGTATTCATTTCTTTTATTCTACGTTGTTTCTCTACATCTTGGGTTTCTGTTTGAACTTCAAGTGCTTCGTAACCTGCTTTTTTTATAGCTGTTTTTATATCAGAAATCCTTGTTTTATAAGGATCATACTTAACACTAGCCCTTTCAGTAGCAAAATTTACACTTACTTGTTTTACTCCTTCTAATTTATTTATTTCTCTTTCAATAGCCTTTGCACAAGAAGCACAAGTCATCCCGGCAATCGGTATTGTAATTTCTCTAATATCTGCTTCTTCATCAGCACTATACCCTGCATCTTTTACCGCATTTTTTATATCATTTATATTAACTTTTGATTCATCAAATTTAACATTTAACTTCTCTGTAGCAAAATTTACGCTAGCAGTTTCTACCCCATTAAGTTTGTTTACACTTTTTTCAATGGCTTTTGCGCACGATGCACAAGTCATACCATTAATTTTTAGCGTTGCTTCTCTCATATTACTTTTCCCTCCTCCTATATCCTTTTATATAACAAATCATTTTTGTAATATCCCTCCCCATATAGGGGGGGTGTTTTAAGTGTAACATATGTCTTTTATTTAATCAAGTATATCTATATTTTTATATTACCCATTTAAAATCATATCTATCATTTTTTAACTTATTGGCCATATAAATTATTTCTTCCTCAAATGCTTATTTGAATAATCATTATTTTACTTTTATTCTAATAATTTGAATATAAATATTGTTAAATACATTAATGCCCCAAATAGCATAGTTATTGTAAAACCGAAATTCATAGATATTATTAAAGAAAGTACAGAACCCATAACAGACATAATTCCATTTACACCCAACATAAGTGGTATATATTCTTTTTGTCCTTTCTCCTTCAATCTTAAAATGCCTTTTGGAAAAGCCATTCCCATAAAAAAACCAAGTGGAAACAAGGTTATTGTTAATATTATTAATTTATATATTTCTTTAAAATCCTTATATAATTTTGTAATAATAGGCAATGCTATTAATAAAAACATAATCAAAATAGGTATAAAAACGAAAACTATATCTCTATGTTTAATAGTAGTTTTGAATATTTTTTTATTACTAAAATAACTACCTATACCACAGCTCAATAATAGAGAAAAGATAGTATAACTAAAGGCACGTATTGGGTTACCTAAAAACAATATGCTTTTTTGAATTAAAGATATTTCTATTAACATAAATCCTATTCCTATTGTACTAAAATAAAATAATAGTCTTAAATTACGTATATTACGAATAGAAGTTCTATATAATAACACTATAATTATACTTATTAAGATAATTAAAGTTTGTAATATATTAGGTATACCTTTTTTGAAATCATAAAAAAACGGTTTATTATCTGTTGTAGGCTTTGCATTAAAATACAATTTATCGTACATTTCTTCAAGCGTCGATTTTCCCAAAACCAATTTGTTATATAAATCCATATATTTAATACCTGGCATATTTATAATAATTCTGTCCTGCTTTACTGCTGCGTTATATATATTTTCAATTTCTTCTGTTGTAAAAGGCTTTTTCTTAAAAATAACAATAGGCATACTTATTCTATTTCCATATTTTTCTGCCATCGTATTTGTTATGTTATTAATTACTATAAAATGTTTTAAAATGTCTTTTTGATTAACACCGGCATCTAAAAGAGTTTCAATACCAGTATTGATTCCTCTTACCATGTCAAACGTGCTATGAAACATAAAGCTTAAATAGCCATTATCCTTTAAATGGTCAAAATAAGTTTTAAACGCTTCTTTTGTATATAAAAAATTTTCTGTTAAACTTAAACCACCATAGCCTACTGCTTTTGACATTACCATTGATAAATAAATATTATTATATTTTTTATTTGTCTTTTCAATAAAACTTCTACCGTCTTCAACGAATAAATTAACACCCTCATAATTATAAATATCACCATTAAAATCTTTATAAGCATTAACAGTATCAACTACTGAAGAATTAATTTCTACTGCATCTATATTTTTACTACCCCCTAAAATTGCAAGTAAAACATCTTTCCCACCACCTGAACCAATCAATAAAGTATCTTCATTATTACCAATAGTAAATGGCAAATAATTAATCTCTTCTTTTAAATAACTTACATCATCAAGATTGCCATTAAATCTTATCATTGGAGCACTTGCTCCACCATCTGTTATAATTATTTTTTCTCTATCATTATTCTCTATTACATCAGTTCTAGAAATAGAGTCCCAACTAGAAAATACTATATTAACTTCTTCATTACTATTTTGCCTAATATGTTCAATAACTGTTATTGGACTCGTAAGATAAGAAGTAAAATTTTTTTCTAATTCTAATAAAAAGTTTTTCTGTATTAATAATGTACTTGTTAATATTAAGAATGATATTAAAATATATTTCATTTTTTTAGTTCCAAACTTAATACTAAATAAAACACCCGAAAGTATACTAAAGATAATAATAACAAACAGAGTTCTCATAAAACTCAAATTATCCATTAAAGGTATTATAATAACACTTCCTAATGTAGAACCTAATAAATCTGCAAAATATAATTTATTGCTAATACTACTGTACTTTAAAAATACTAATGATAATATCATTCCTCCTATAACAAAAGGTATGCTAGTTATAAGTGAATAGATTAAATAAATCTTCATATAAGGTAGCTTATAAATTATAATGATACTAATAAAAAAGGAAAAAGCTAATGTCAAAGCTAGTTTTTCAAGTGAATATTTTTTTCTAGTTTTATAAATAATTAATCCCCCGAAACATAATCCCAATATAGCTAATGATATTGTAAGAAATACAAAATGGTAAAATAATATTGTTGAAAATAATCTTGTAATCAACATCTCATATACAAACAATGATATTGATAAGAAAAAAATTGCTAATAATTCTAATATATTTTTATTACTTAAATTATTCATTTGAATCTCCCTTTCATCGTTTTAATCTATATCTTCAATTCTCTCACTTTCTTAATTATTAGGTTGATTTTCATTATCATTTTTATATGTTCTTATCATCATAAATACATGCATTAGAGAACACAATAAAAATATAATCCAATAATAATCGTTTGACCTTATATCTAAATTGGTTAACAATACTAACAATCCTATTGGTATCAAACATGATAATAGCATTATAAATAAGTGTTTAACTTGTCCATATTTTCTTTTAAACATAGTAAAGCCTCCTTAATTAGTTTATTTTTACGAATTCTATCTCATGAGGTTCACTACCAACATTTATACTATCTACTATTTCAAATGTTTTCATGTCGATTATAGATACCTCATTTGATTTTAAATTTGTTACATAAATAAAATCGCTATTAGGCAAAACTGCTATATGATTAGCTTGTCCATTAGTTTTTATTATTTTTATAACTCTTTCTTTTTCTATGTCAATTACTCTTACATCATTTGAAAATCTATTAGTTGTCCAAATATATTTACCATCATTTGACACAGCAATGCTATGTGTACCTTGACCTACTTGTATCTTTTTAATTTGTTTTCTTAATTCAATATCAACTATAGAAATAGAACCATCTTGAACATTTGCTACATAGATATATTTACCATCGGGCGATAATTCTGTTTCATTAGGTATTAAACCAACACCAATGTTTGCTAAAATTTGACCTTTTTCCACATCAATTATACTTATACTATTCGACATAGCATTGGTTACAAATGCAAGTTTACTATCTCTACTAAAATCAATATGTGCTGGACTATTTTGATTAGATAATATTGTTTTAATTATTTCATCAGTTTGAGTATCAATTATTTGTATATAGTTATACATCTTTCCTACCTTTAAATCTCCACTTGTTATTAAAACATACTTCCCATCAGGGGTTATATCAATACCGTGAAGGTTTCTACCTGTATCAATAGTTTTTATTAACTTCTTGCTATCAACATCATATATAAAGATTTGTCCGCCTTCTAAGTTTCCTGTGTATATTTTCTTACCATCTGGAGTACTAGCTATACCATGTGACGTTGATTGTCCTACTTTTATTGTATCTATAACTTTATTACTCAAACTATCTATAACAGATATGGTACCTTCTGCAGCGTTTGGTATATAAGCTAAATATTTGGTTTTTTTCTCTTTTTTGAAATAGCTAACTGAAATTATTGAAATAGACATTATTATAATTAACATTATAAAAACTACTTTTATTTTCTTTTTCACAATAATACTCCTTCCTATTCAATATTCCTTATTCCAACTTCAAAAACTTTATCTTCTAAACAACTAATAATGTTATTTTCCCATTCGCTAATCTTTAGCACTTCAATTAGCTTTTCCAATGAATTACAAATTGTTGTTATTATTTGAGTTCTATCACTTATAACTATCAATCCAATTTAATAATTTTCATTTTTTATCATTTCTGCAAAACGGGCAATATCGCCAATTAATCTCTATTAATCTACCACAATTTTCGCATCTCTTTTTGAGCTTTTCATTACAATATGGGCAGTAAATCGACTCATATTCAACCTCCTTTTTACAATATATACACTTTGCTTTATGTTTACTAAATTTATATTCTTTATCTATTGATGATAAAAAATAAACAATTATACCCAAAGCAAAATATGCAAATAAAATCATTAACATCACTTCCTTAATCAAGAAGTATATGTAATATTACTTGCAATTTTCATACCAATAAAATATTGAAATTTTATAAATCTATTAAATCTATCTCATAAAGTTCTCAAAAAAAAAACTGATAATCACAAAGATTATCAGTACATTTTTTATGCATGTATGAAATCCTACACACTAAGTGTAGTAAAACATAAATTGTAAGACTGATTTTTTATTTAAAATTTTTATAAAATATTACAGTAAACTTACTACCCTTACCTAACTCGCTTTCAACTTTTATCTCTCCATTATGAGCTTCAACAAGTGTTTTCGCTATAGTTAAACCAATACCTGCCCCACCAGTTTTTCTGCTTCTTGATTTATCACTTCTATAAAATCTCTCAAATATATAAGGTATATCTTTTTTAGGTATTCCTATACCCGTATCTTTAATAATTATATTTACCTTTTCTTCATTTTCTTCTAAAGCAACATCTACTTGTCCTCCTGGATTTGTAAATTTCAAAGCATTAGAAAGTATATTAATAATTATTTGACTTACCTTGTCTTTATCTGCATTTATAAAGACATTTTCTTTTACAGAACTATTAAGTTTAATATTCTTATTTTGGAATTGATATTTATAACTTTCTATTATTTCATTTAATAATTTAGATAAATTAATTCTTTTAATCTCTAGTGTAATTTTATGTTTCTCTATGTCTGTTAGATATTTCAATTGCTCTACAAGTTTAATTAATCTTATAACTTCATTTTTGCAAATATCTAATTTTTCTTGTGTAGGTTCCCATATACCATCACTTATTGCTTCGATATGGCTTTGTAATATAGTTAAAGGCGTTCTTAGCTCATGTGATATATCTGCAGTTAATCTTTTCCTTAGTACTTCCTGCTCTTTTAGAGATTCTGCAAGATGGTTTATTGATTTTGAAAGTTCTTGTAGTTCTGTTATGTTATTAGATATTAAAACTTTAGTATCCAAATTACCTCTTCGTATATCATTAGCTGCTCTTGTTATTTTCAGAATAGGTTTTGAAATAATCTTAGAAGAATAAATTCCTAGTATAAATGCTATAAATAAAGATATTACTGCAGCATAAATAATTGAATTATTTATTCCCCTTGCAAATTCTAATTCCCTTTCAGATACTAAAAATGGTCCATAATAACCAAGCTCAACTATTCCAACATCTTTACCATTAACTTCTATTTTATATCTTTTAGTCACATAATTTTTTGTTCTTATTGGACCTCCCATCATGAATTTATCCATTCTATGCATCATATGATATCCCATTTTTTCCATCATTTCATTATGCATTTCAAGCATATCTGATTCCATATAATGTGTAAAAATAATATTACCATCAAGATCTTTAATCGCTATGTCAAAACCGTTTATAAGAGGTGACTTACTGATATTATTCAGATTCTTTTCAGTCCATTTATTATCTATTGAATAAGTATATTTAATAAGTTCAATAATTTCATTAACCCTATTTGTTAGTTCATCCTTCATATATATATCAAATTTCCTAAATAGAGTTATATTGGTTATTATGCTTACTAATATTATAGAAAGAAAAGTTGCTCCTAAAATAATTAATATTAATCTTGTCCTCAGTTTTCGAAACATTTCTAATCCTCCAAAAATTTGTATCCAACTCCGTATACTGTTATAATATATTTATTTTTTTCATCTTCTATTTTGTGTCTAAGATTTTTTATATGAGCATCAATAGTTCTATCATATCCCTCATAATCGTATCCCAATACTTTATCTATAAGTTCTTCCCTAGTAAATACTTTTCCAAGATTCTTAGCCAATACTGTTAGCAATTTAAATTCTTTTGGTGTCAATTTTATTAGTTTTCCACGCTTTTTAACTTCCATTTTATTAATGTCAATTATTAAATCTCCATCATTAAATTCAATTACATCAGCTTTCACAAACTCCTTACTAGTTCTTCTAAATATTGCTCTTACTCGTGCTACAAGCTCCTTTGGACTAAATGGCTTTATCATATAATCATCTGCACCTATATCTAATCCATTTATTCTATCTATTTCATCAACTTTAGCAGTCAACATGAGTATTGGTACTTCTGATTTGATTCTTATTTTTTTACAAACTTCTTCTCCTGGTAAATCAGGCAGCATTAAATCGAGTACTATAAAATCTATTGATTCTTTATTAAATACATCTAAAGCCTCTTTTCCATTATATGCAGTAAATACATTATAGCCTTCTCTTTCTAAATAAGCTCTTACAACATTTATTATTTGTTCTTCATCATCAACTAATAGAATATTTTTTTTCAATGAATCCATAATAACACCCCTTATTCTTTATACAAGAATACTATAATGTCCAGTATTTTTCAATACTGGACATTATATAAGTTAAGACTTTAAAATTTTCTTTTTATGTTTATATTCTTCTTCACTAATTTCTCCTTTTACATATCTTTCTTCTAATATCTCTAAAGCTCTACTTGAATTTCTATAACTATGCTCTCTATTAATTAATTTTATGAATAATATAGCAATACCTACAACAACTAATATTTTTATTAAACTAAAACCGAGCATCCAAAGCCATGCATAATTAAATCCATATCCATACATATGCCACATATAAATCCCTCCATTTTATTAATCAATTAACATTTTCTTTTTTCTTTCATATTCCTCTTCTGTAATTTCACCTCTTGCATATCGTTCTTTTAGTATTTCTAAAGCATCATTTTTATCATAACCATAGTTTCCATTGTATCTTCTTTCATTTGCATATCTAAATATAAAATATACAACTATACCTAATAAAAGTAGACCTAAAATTCCTCCACAGCCCATGCCAAAACCCATCATCATAATCATCCCTCCTATTTTTCCTCATGATTAGATATTACTTTTTCCAATTGTCCATGCCATGTATGATACCAAACATCACCTGTATAATAATTTACACTTAACATACCTACAGTCTGCTTACCTTTATTAACATGGAAGGTATAATATCCATAAAATTCATGCCCTTCATTTACTACAGAAAAATCTTTATTTATGAAGTTTTTTACATATTCATCTGCAATTTTTACAGCTTTGTTCCTGTCAATCTTTTTTATATTTTGTATATTAAAATTTCTATTACTATAGTTCCACATTCCTGCTCCCATCATTCCAAAACCAAATCGACCATGCATACCATATTTTTCATTCCACATCATATTTGGTCCTGGTTCAGGATATATATATCCTGTATATGGGTTAACTAACAATTCCATAGCACCTTTTCCTGTATCCTTTTCTTCTATAGATACATAATAATCTGCATCTTCAAATACAAATATGTCTCCTATTTCTAAATTTTCGTCATAATTCTTTAAATAGTCGTTTATATTTTTCTTAATCTCATCTAATGTCATCTTCTCATTCATATTATCTACATTATTTAAAAAACCATTTGGTATACCCATCATGTTCATCATACCTGGCATACCATTATATCCATTATTCCATCTATACCCGTTAACGGTATTATATTTATACCCATTCATTCCTCCTTTAAACATAAAATATTGCCATGTATCTGCGAGGGCTATTGCCCCAACTGCTAATGTTATTATTAATATTGAAATCAAAGACCAAGTAATTTTTTTATTTACTTTCATATTAAATACCTCCTTTTTACTTGTTTAAATCTATTTTTATATTTAATATTTCATCTTTTAATTTTAATGCTTCTAACTCCAATTCTTTTGTTTCTAAAGTTTTAATCATATTATCTATTTCATCTAATTCCTTTTGCAACTCGTTTTTTCGTTTTTCTAAGTTCTGTATATTTTCTTCAACATTTAGTTTTATACGAATATATTCTTCAGCAGCATCTTCACTTGCTCTAACCATAGTTTCTGCTAAAGCTTCTATTCTTTCTTTTTCTTTTTTAAATTCTTCTAATCTTAATGATAGTTTTTTCTGGACATTTTGTATTTTTTCTTTAGACTCTTTTAATTTGTCTATTTTGTATTTATATTTGTTTTTTTGTTGACTAATATTATTCGCATTTTCATCTGTTTCTCTATTTTTTAAGTTCATTCGTTTTATGTGTATATCTACTAACTCATCAAAAGTTATGGTCCTCTCATATATTCTCTGTTTATATCTACTGTAATCCTTATCATCAATAAGACCTTCAGCATACATTTTCTTCAAAAGCATTAATTTTTCATCTGTATCGTCTTGTCCGTAGTAATTGTAACTATCTGGATTACATGTGCTATATCTTCTTGAATGCTCATAATAATCAAATACTCTAAATAATCCTCTATATCCACCACAACCCATTATTCAGCACCTCCTTTTTTTAACCTTAGTTTTAAATTTTCTAATTCTTGTTTTATTCTCTCATCTCTTTGAACTTTCTTTAATTCTTGTTCTAAATCGTCTAGTTCATCTAATCTATCAAGATTCTCTAGTTCAATAAGTTCATTCATTGCAGATACTTTTGCATTTTTTTCCCTAATTTTATTTTCTGCTCTTGTTATTCGTTCGTTAATTTCTGTTATGTCTTTAGAAATTCCTGTAATTATTTCTTTAACTGTTATTTGTGCATCTGCCGCACGATTCATTGCAATTAACTCTTCTTTTTTAGTTTCTAATTGTTTAATACTTGTTTCTAGTTGTTCTTTATTCTTTCTAATTAGTCTTAATTTTTCCTGTATCTGTTGTATATCTAAGATTATTTTATTTTGTTGTTCTATTAAATCTTGTTTCTTCTCTAATGCAGCTTTTGCTAAATCCTCACGTCCTAATGATATTGATAATTCAGCCTGCTCATCTGCTAGCCTAATTTTACCTTTTATGTCTTCAAGTTCACTCTCTAGCTTCTTTTTTATTGTTGCAACTTCTAAAAATGACTTTTTAATTTTCCTAACTTGTTCTCTCATTTCTTTAAGTGAAAATTCTAATGCTTCCTCTGGGTTCTCTATTTCATCTAATAATGCATTAGCCTTTGCATTAAAAATTGATTTTAATCTTGTAAATATATCCATTAGACATCCTCCTTTTCTATCTCTTGTTATGTTCATTATATAACTCACTTGTGAAGAAATTATGAAATTAATATTTTAGTTTTTTGATTTTTTATAATCCATTAGTTTTATCAGTAAATCTATCTTTCATTCATTTGTTTATTAATATATAATAATTTTGTAAATAATCTAAAGGAGGATTGCTCTATGAAAAAACTTATTCGAAATATCATAGTTATAACAATCATTTCTTTTCTATTTCAATATGCTTGGGAATATTGGCAATGTGGAATTTTTTATGATGTAACTAATCTTAGTAACCACTCAAGATTAATGGCAAGTGCAACTTTTGGTGACATAGTTATGACATTAATATTGTATGGACTATTAGTATTAGTAAATCATGATATTAATTGGATAATTAAAAAATGGGATTTTAAAGAATTTATTATTATTGGATTGTATGCTTTATTTTTAAGCTTTTATTTTGAAATTAGCGCGCTATATACAGGAAGATGGAGCTATAGTAGCAAAATGCCACTATTCCCAAACACAAACATAGGTTTAATACCTGTCATTCAGCTTTTAATACTATTCCCTTTAACCTTTTTAATAAGTAAAATTATTATAAAATATTTAGAAAGAAAACCTTCGATTTAAATAAATTACAAAAAAGTGACATCAATAGCCAGATGTCACTTTTTTCTTTCGTTATTACCTTTTTTATTTAATTCACAGCAATCCATTCTTCCAGTTCCAAAATTCTTTCTATTTGCCTCTTCAATTTTTTTTAGCAATCTTTCAAACCACTTTTTCATGGTTGCTCCTCCTTATATTTCCTTATATATATTCTCTATTTATAAATTTTTTGCAAATAACATGCCAAATTATTTTATCGAATATTACAAACATCTATTTATTTAATTGTATTATATCCTACAAAATCCACATTTAATATGTGTGATATAATACATAATCTCTAACACTAGCAAAAATCCTCGCACATAAAGAGCGAGGTTTAATTTATCATTTCAAATTATATTTCTCCATTCTATATAATAATGTATGTCTAGTAATACCTAGCAACTTTGCAGCTTTTGTTTGATTGAAATTTGTTTTTTCTAATGCTTGTAAAATCAAACTTCTTTCAACTTCTTCCAATGAAATTCCTTCATCAGGTAAACTAAAATAAGTATTAGCAAGATTTTCTTTTCGTTTTATCTCATCAGGCAGTATATTTTCTTCTATTTCTTCTCCTGATGAAAGAATTACACATCTCTCTATTACATTTTGTAATTCCCTAATATTTCCTTTCCAATCATATTGCATAAATTTATCTAAAACTTTCATACTTATTCTCATTTTGCGTTTGCCCATTTGACGTGAATACTTTTCAATAAAATAATCTACAAGCACCGGTATATCCTCTTTTCTTTCTCTTAAAGGAGGTACATAAAGAGGTATAACATTTAGTCTATAATACAAATCTTCTCTAAACTTATTCTCCTCAACCATTTTTCTTAAATCTCTATTAGTTGCAGCTATTATCCTAGTATCAATCTTAATAGTCTGTATTCCTCCAACTCTTTCAAATTCTCTTTCTTGTAAAACTCTTAATAACTTCACTTGCATAGCAGGACTTATCTCACCTATTTCATCTAAAAATATTGTTCCTCCCTGTGCCCTATCAAATTTCCCCAATTTACGAGATATAGCTCCAGTAAAAGCTCCTTTTTCATAGCCGAATAATTCACTTTCTAATAAACTTTCTGGCAATGCTGCACAATTTATCTTTACGAATGGGCCATTTTTTCTTTTGCTATACTCATGAATTGCATTTGCTATCAACTCTTTTCCTGTCCCACTCTCACCTAATATTAGAACTGTAGCATCAGTCGGAGCAACTTTATGCGCTATATCTAAAACTGCTTTCATTTTATCACTCTTATATATTATCTTTCCAGTATTTTCCTTTATTTTTTCTTTCAAATAATTAACTTCATCATTTAAATTTTTATAGTCAAGTGCCTTTTTAATCACTATTTTCAATTCCTCTATATCAAAAGGTTTTGATATATAATCTAATGCTCCTATTTTCATAGCTTCTACTGCCGTTTGTGTAGTACCATGAGCTGTTAAAATGATAACTGGTATTTTAGCATTATATTCTTTAATTCTTCTTAAAGCTTCAATACCATCCATTTCTGGCATTTTTAAATCAAGCAATACTAAACTAGGTTCTTTTTCTATGAAAACTTCAACTGCTTTCTTACCATTTTCTGCCGTTATAATATCATATCCTTCTTTACTTAATGCCCTTTTAAGAGCCCATAGCATGTTTTTTTCATCATCAGCTATAAGAATTCTCTTATTCACTATATTCACCTACTTTTTTAAAATCAAAGCAAGTATTTATAATATATTTAATTCTATCATACATTATATAAACACTTTAATACAACTTATAAATAATTTTTAATCTTCCCTAAGATATATACATTTTATCATTTCTTCATCTAATTGTTTTGGAGACCCATCAAATACTATCTTACCTTTATTTATACCTATTATACGTGTTGAAAATCTTTTTGCCAATTCAATACTATGAAGATTTATAATCATGGTAATATTTTTTTCTTTGTTAATCTTTTTTAGTAATTCCATAACAAATTCTGAAGTTATTGGATCTAAGCTAGAAACAGGCTCATCTCCCAATATTATGTCGGGTTCTTGAACTAACGCTCTTGCTATACCTACTCTCTGCTGCTCGCCTCCACTTAAATCTCTAACTTTGACATTCATATATTTTTCTAATTCTACTGTTTTCAATGCTATTTTCGCCATTTCAATTTCTTTTTCATCAAATTTCTTACTTAAAATCTCAACAAATGATTTATACCCAAATCTTCCTACTAATACATTAGTTATTACATCTAATCTATCTATTAGATTATAATTTTGAAATATCATTCCTACCCTTTGCCTATATTTTTTTAACTTTCTTTTATTGAACTTAAGTATATCTTCTCCATTAAAAAATATATTTCCTAAAGTTGGTTCTATTAAACGGTTAATACATCTAATTAGTGTAGATTTACCCGACCCACTTAATCCAAGTACACTAACAAATTCACCTTTTTCTATCGATAAAGATATACCTTTCAGAGCATAATCTTGACTAATATCATACCTTTTATACAAATCTTTTATTTCTAGCTGCATTATATCACCCTTTGTCTTATATATCCTCCTAAATAATCAATTATAACTACCATTATCATAATGACTATTACATCTACTGCTACCTTATTGTATTGAAAAATCCTAAAATGAATACTTAAAAGTTGCCCAATTCCACCTGCTCCAACTAATCCTAATACTAAAGAGGATCTTACACTAACTTCTAATCTATAAAATGCGTTTGATAAAATAATTGGAATTATTTGTGGTAATATACCATAAATAATAACAGCATAATTATCGGCACCTGTAGATTTTACTGCTTCTTGTGGCCCTATGTCTGCAGCTTCAATTATTTCTGATATCATCTTACCCAGAACCCCTATATTGTGGATAGTTAGCGCTAATACTCCTGCAAACGGACCTAAACTAACTGTAGGTACAAATATAAGAGCAAAAACTATTTCAGGAACTGAACGAAGAAAACTTAAAAAACCTCTTGTTACATTAAATAAAAATAAGTTGGGAGTAGTATTAAATGCTGCTAAAAAGCTTATTGGCAGCGCAATAATTATGGCTAAAAAAGTACCCATTATTGCTATTTGTATAGTAGTAATAGATTCCTTAATAACTATAGGTAATATACTCCACTCAGGTTTTAAAAAACTTTTTTTAACAAAATCGATAGTATTTCCTAAATCTCTAAAAAGCAGTGGGTTAAATTCTGTACCTACTGCACTCCAAATCAAAACTAATATAATAATAACTGTTATAATATATTTGCTATTAAGATTAAAATGCCTTATCATACTTAATCCCTCTTTTTTATAATCCATAGGAAATTATAATAAAATCTTATATTTTTAAAATTTAATGTTGATTTTATTGAAACTTTGTCTGGCATGTTTGCATGCCAGAGTCGTTATAAACTGCATTGATTTGTGGATAATTTTGAATATAATTTCCGCAATGGATTTCAACAAAATCTTCCTTAATTTATTTAAATTTAAATCGAAGATTTTGTTATATTCTTCCTGCTTCTTTTGCAGCTTTCCTTATTGGCTCGTAATCTTTATCATTAGCTTTAGTAAATCCATCAGCTCCAAATACATCTAATATTTCTTGGTCCTTAATTTCTAAAAATGCTTCTATAAGCTTTTCTTTTAATTCCACAGGAAAATTGTTTTTTACTGCCCAAGGATACTGAAATAACTTATCAGATTTCCAAATAACTTTGAATTTACTTGCATCTATTACCTTGTTTTTCTTCATTATTTCAAATATTGCACTATCTATAGCCCCAGCATCTATTTTTTTATTTTCTATAGCTTTTGCTGTTGCATCGTGGCTACCAGTATAAACTACATTTTTAAAATCATAATCTGTTTCACTTCTAAACACACCAAGTTCCTTAAACTTAATACTTGGAATTAAACATCCTGAAGTAGAATTAGGATCTCCGAAAGCAAACTCGACATTTTCAACATCTTTAATAAGATCTTCGATACTGTTATATGGAGAATCATTAGGAACTATTATGTACGAATAATAATAAGGCTCACCATTAATAAGCATCGTAATTATAGCTTCTGCATTACTTTTTTCATGAGCTATTACATAAGTTAAAGGTCCGAAATAAGCCAAATCAACCTTCCCATAATTCATAGCTTCAACAACACCATTGTAGTCCGAATATACATTAACCTCTACATTCATATTCAACTTATTGCTTAAATAACTACCCAACTTATCCATTGCAGCTTTCATCTTTCCCTGATTCTGAGCTGGTATAACCCCAATAACTATTTTTTCTTGACTCACTTGTTTTTCATTATTAATGCTAGTATTAATATTACTACAAGCTAATAATGAAAAAGTTAAACTCAATACTAAAACAATTAACAATAATTTTTTCATTCGTTATTCCACCTTTCCCTATCAATTTAGTCGGATTTTTCATATTTATTATATTTGTTAAAAGCATTAATATCTAATAGTTTTTTTCTATAACTGCTTTTAAAAATATAATATTTATCAATAGGTAAAAATTGGTTTAGTATTGAAACTAACAAAAAAATATGATAAACTAATTCCTACTATTCCTATATGTTTTTGTGTATTTATGTTATAATATTAATCAAACTGAAAAATATCTTTTATCTTAATTTTTAATTTCTAATCTGAGAGGAGGTTAAAAATGCCTGATTTTAATAAATTATTTGATGAATGGGCTAAATCTTACGATGAAACTGTATACGGTACTAATAATGAATATGTAGAAGTCTTCGAAAACTATGAAGATATTCTTAAATATATATCAGATGAAGTTGCAGATAAAAACGGTATAATCGTTGAAATAGGTGTAGGAACAGGAAATTTAACTAAAGCGCTTTATGAAAAAAAATTAAATATAGTTGGAATTGAACCGTCTAAAGAAATGAGAAAAATAGCTAAAGAAAAATTACCTAATGTAAATATCTTAGATGGACATTTTTTATCAATACCTATAAATAAAAAAATAGATGCAATAGTTACTTCATACGCTTTTCATCATTTAACTTATGATGAAAAAAAGAAATCTTTAGAATATCTTGACAATAAATTGAATAATAATGGAAAGATAGTAATTGCCGATACAATGTTTGAATCTATTGAATACAAAGAAAACTTATTAAAATATGTAGAATCAAATAAATGCTTTAATCTTCTTAATGACTTAAGAACTGAATATTACGAGTTATTAGATAACTTATGTGCTCTATTTAAAGAATTAAATTACTCGTACTCATTAAAAAAGATGAATAAATATGTATGGGTAATATCTGCTGTAAAAGGAGTTTATTAAATATGGAAAATATAATTGTTGAAAGCTTTACACTAGACCATACTAAAGTAAAAGCTCCATATGTAAGAAAATGTGGCGTTATTACAACACCTAAAGGAGATAGTATTTCAAAGTTTGATTTAAGATTTACACAGCCTAATGTTGAAGCAATACCTACTGGAGCTATTCATGCAATAGAACACTTATTAGCAGGTTTTATTAGAGAAGAACTTGATAATGTTGTAGACATATCTCCTATGGGATGCAGAACTGGTTTTTATCTAATAATAGTAGGTGAAATAAATGAAAACGAAGTAGCACATGCACTTATAAAGTCTTTAGAGAAAATTCTATTAGCTAAAGAAATTCCAGCAGTAAATCCAGTACAATGTGGGAATTATAAAGATATGTCTTTATTTGGAGCTAAAGAATATTCTAAGAAAGTATTAAAAGGTCTTAAAGAAAAATATGAAAAGGAGGAATAAAATGAAATTCAATTCACTTGTAATTCATGGAGGTATAGATGGAGATGAAAAAACAGGAGCAGTTACTGTTCCTATTTATCAAACTTCAACGTATCGTCAAAAAGAAGTTGGGCAGCACAGCGGATATGAATACTCAAGGACAGGTAATCCAACACGTGAAGCTTTAGAAAAATTAATTTCAGATTTAGAAGGCGGCTTTAGAGGTTTTGCATTTAGTTCTGGTATGGCAGCTATATCTTCAGTTTTTATGTTATTTAAATCAGGCGACCATATAATTTTAAGTGATGATGTTTATGGAGGAACGTTTAGAGTTGTAGATAAAGTTTTTAAAAATCTTGGTTTAGAATATGATTTTATTAATACTAATGATATAAACAATATATCTAAATATATAAGAAAAAACACAAAAGCTATCTATATAGAAACACCTACAAACCCTCTAATGAAATTAACAGATATTAAAGAAGTTTCTAAAATAGCAAAAGAAAATAATTTACTTCTTATTGTTGATAATACATTTATGACTCCATACCTGCAAAAACCTATTAAGCTAGGAGCAGATATTGTTATTCACAGTGCAACAAAATATCTAGGTGGTCATAGTGACTTAGTCGCAGGTTTAGTTATTGTAAATAATGAAGAACTAGGAAGTAAAATGCATTTTATTCAAAATTCAGTAGGTGCAATACTTGGTCCATTTGATAGTTGGCTTTTAATTAAAGGTATTAAGACGCTACATGTACGTATGGATAGACACTGTGAAAATGCTGAAAAAATAGTAAATTGGCTTAAAGAACAAGAATGGGTCAAAAAAATATATTATCCAGGTATTGAAGCAAATGAAAATAAAATCATGCAAATGAAAAAATTTGGTGGAATGATTTCATTCGAAGTTGTTAATGAAGAATATCTAAATAAACTACTATCAAATTTAAAAATAATTACACTAGCAGAAAGTCTTGGAGGAGTTGAAAGCCTAATTTCTGTTCCTGCTAAAATGACTCATGCTTCAATTCCAGCAGAAATTAGGGCTAAACTAGGTATAACTGATACATTAGTTAGACTTTCAGTAGGTATTGAAGATGTTGAAGACATTATTAGTGATTTAACATTAAACTTAAAATAATTTATGAATAATTTCCACCTCCTTGTTTAAAATTATTATTGGGAGGTGATTTAATACAAATGCAACTCAGTCAAAAAGAAAGAATGCTTTTAGAAGACCAAAAAAATCAAGAAGAAACATGCGTTAAAAAATATCAAAATTACGCTAGTCAAGCACAGGACCCACAATTAAAGCAGCTATTTAGTAAAATTGCAACTGAAGAACAACATCATTATGACATCATTAACCAAATACTCAATGGTCAACAGCCTAATCTCAATCATCCACAACCAAATCAACAACCTATGCCTCAAGGAGGGCAAACACAACAAACTAATATACAAAGTACTATGAATAATCAGAAAGATAAAGTTTTATGTAGCGATTTATTATCTACTGAAAAATATGTATCTGGAACTTATGATACTGTAATATTTGAATGTGTAAATCCAACTATTAGGCAAGCACTTCAACATATACAACAAGACGAACAACAGCATGGAAAAGAACTTTTTGACTATATGAATAGCCATGGAATGTATAATGTTAAATAAGTTCTTTTAGTAATTAAGTTCATTTTTTATAATGTGTTAAATTATTCGAATATATAGACAACAGCTTGTATATTTGTTATAATAGTAACAAATAATTCTGCTATGATGGTTTTCCGTCATAGTGGATAATTAAAAATCCAACCTAATTACGAGGATTTTCCGAGTAAAAGGGGAAGGAGTCATAACACGATTTTCATAGTGCCTATATGTTGCTTTACATGGTGTTGATTTTTAGTATAGTAAATGGTAGAAATAGGCTTTTGACTAGTGTATGTAAAAACCTTCCGTATTTTACGGGAGGTTTTTTTGTAAGGAGGTGTACTATGAAAAATAGAATAGGCGTTGTAGGTATTGTTATAGAAAATATAGAAAATGCAGATAAAGTAAACTCAATACTCCACGACTATGCAAACATTATTATTGGAAGAATGGGAGTACCGTATAGAGAAAAAAATATTTCTGTGATTTCTCTGATAGTTGATGGAACTTCTGATGAAATAAGTGCTATGACAGGAAAACTCGGAAAAGTAAAAGGCGTAAATGTTAAATCAGCATTAACAAAAGTTAAAATAATGTAACTTAATATTTCTAAATAGTTTCTCTTAAATCTAATTAATCTATAGGGGGTCTTAAAATGAAAGAATATAGAGCCGAAGATTTTATAATTCATTCTGAAATTATTGAATCTATAGAATACGGTAAGAAAAAAGCACAAGATAAAGAGTATGTTAGAAGCATTCTAGAAAAAGCAAAAGAATGTAAAGGATTAACTCATAGAGAAGCAGCTGTATTACTTAATATAGAAGATGAAGATATACTAGAAGAAATGTTCAAGACAGCAAGACATATTAAAGAAACAATATATGGTAAAAGAATAGTTCTTTTTGCACCTTTATATGTAAGCAATTATTGCGTTAATAACTGTGAATATTGCGGATATAAACATTCAAATAAAAACTTTAAAAGAAAGAAGCTAACTATGAAAGAACTTGAAGAAGAAGTTAAAGTTCTAGAGTCTTTAGGACATAAGAGACTAGCTTTAGAGGCAGGTGAAGACCCTGTAAATTGTACTTTAGATTATATAATCGATTGTATAAAAACTATTTATTCAATAAAATTTGATAATGGAAGTATTAGAAGAATTAATGTTAATATAGCAGCTACAACTGTAGAAAATTATAAGAGATTAAAAGAAGCTGAAATAGGAACATACATCTTATTCCAGGAAACATATCATAAACCAACATATGAAAAAGTTCATCCAAAAGGACCTAAACATGATTATAACTGGCACACAACAGCTATGGACAGAGCTTTTCAAGCAGGAATTGATGATGTAGGCTTAGGTGTTCTTTATGGACTTTATGATTATAAATACGAAACAATCGCACTACTAATGCATGCTGAACATCTTGATAGCGTTTATGGGGTAGGTCCTCATACAATATCTGTTCCAAGATTAAGACCTGCAGAAGGTGTTGATATCAATAACTACCCATATCTTGTTTCAGATGATGATTTCAAAAAGATTGTTGCAATTATCAGATTAGCTGTACCTTATACTGGAATGATACTTTCAACTAGAGAAGCACCAAAGTATAGAGATGAAGTTATATCTCTTGGTATATCACAAATTAGTGCAGGTTCATGCACAGGTGTAGGAGGTTACGTTGAAGAATATATGCACAAACATCACGATGATGAGAAACCTCAATTTGAAGTAGAAGATCATCGTTCTCCAATAGAAATTTTAAAAAGCTTATGCAAATCTGGTTATATACCAAGCTACTGTACAGCTTGCTACAGAGAAGGAAGAACTGGCGAAAGATTCATGGCACTAGCTAAATCTGGACAAATTCATAATGTATGTCTACCTAATGCATTATTAACTTTTAAAGAATTCTTACTAGATTATGCTGATGAAGAATTAAAAGAACTTGGAAGAAAAACTATAGAAGAAGCTTTAAAACAAATACCTAAGGAATCTGCAAGAAAAGCCACAATTAAGTATTTAGAAAGAATAGAAAATGGTGAAAGAGACCTTAGATTCTAATCTTAAGCACCTAGATTAATTTAATCTAGGTGCTTTAATTATGATTATTTAACATAAATAAACAATATTACATATAAGTATTACAAAAAAATGTACTGTTTTTAAAACTTAATAATATCTAGTTCGTAAATATATTTGCAGGAAGTTACAAAATGTGAAAAAGAATCAATATAAAAAATCCTGTTAACAAATCATTAGATAGCTTTATAAGTAAAAAATTGCTTAAGAGATATAAAAAATTAATCAAAGATAACAATTTCATTTATCTTAGCGTTTCAATAATTATATAAGACAAAACTATGAATATGTAAGGCATATCTCTAGCCCTGAACACACATAGAAAGTAAGTAATGAAAAACTATTAAAATGTATAATTTTTCAAAAAAAACATTCATTCTTAGAAGGAATTCACCGATGCCAGATAAAAATCTTTAAAGACAATACTTTTCTAATTATATTAGATATTTTGCTAACAGCTTATGAAAAACAAAAAGAAAAGAGGTGCTTACTATGGAAGATAAGTTGATAGCTGGAAAAAGTACAAAAGAATGGATACAGGAATTTCCGCTGCTGAATGACATAATTTATACTAAAGAAGTGTTCTGGATAAATCCAAAATATGAAAAATTCGATATAGCAATTAAAAATATCTCATTAAATGAAAAGGATGTTAAGGATGCCGAAGAAAGATTAAACCGTTTTGCTCCACTCATATCCAAGCTTTTTCCTGAAACGAAGGATTTAAATGGAATAATAGAATCTCCATTAGTTAGAATTCCTAAAATGCAAGAAGTCTTGGAAAAAATGTTTGAAGTAAAAATTCCCGGACGTATGCTATTAAAATGCGACTCTCATCTTGCTATAGCAGGCTCTATTAAAGCAAGAGGTGGGATTTATGAAGTACTAAAGTATGCAGAAGAATTAGTAATAAAGCATAATATGTTAAGCTTAGATGATGATTATTCAATTATGGATAGTGATAAATTTAGAGAATTTTTTAATCAATATACTATACAGGTTGGTTCTACTGGAAATTTAGGGCTTAGTATTGGTATTATGAGTGCAAAATTAGGTTTTAAGGTAGTTGTTCACATGTCTGCCGACGCCAAAAAGTGGAAAAAGGACTTGTTGAGGAGTAAAGGAGTAAAAGTTATAGAATATGAATCAGATTACAGTAAGGCTGTAGAAGAAGGCAGAAAATTATCTAATTCAAATCCTATGAGTTATTTTATAGATGATGAAAATTCTAAAGACCTTTTCCTCGGCTATAGCGTTGCAGCAATAAGACTAAAGAAACAGCTTGAAGAAATGAATATAATTGTAGATAGTAAGCATCCTTTATTCGTATATTTACCCTGTGGTGTTGGTGGAGGGCCTGGTGGAATTGCCTTTGGACTTAAGCTGTTATTTAAAGATAATGTCCATTGCTTCTTTGCTGAACCAACTCATTCTCCATGTATGCTTTTGGGTTTATTAACTGATAAGCATAATGAAATATCTGTTCAAGACTTTGGAATTGACAATATAACTGAAGCTGACGGTCTTGCAGTTGGAAGACCTTCTGGCTTTGTTGGAAAAACATTAAGAAACTTAATTAGTGGTATATATACTGTTGAAGATGATAAGCTTTATAGGCTTCTCAGTACCTTAGCAGACAATGAAAATATATACTTAGAACCTTCAGCTTTGGCTGGAATACCAGGTGTAATTGATTTACTCAAAAGCAGCTCTTTGGAAGAATTTCTAAAGAAAAATGGATTGTATGGTAAGATGTCAAATGCAACTCATATTGCATGGGCTACTGGAGGAAGTCTGGTACCTAAGGAGGTTATGAATGAATATTATAAAAAAGGCAGAGATTTAAAATGAAACCTCTGCCCTTTATTATTTTTACCAAACATTTGTTATTTAGCCCTATATAAGTTTTATATAAACATATAATATATGATAAGTTGCTACAACTTTACCATCTTTCTGATAATCTTTGTCATAAATATCAATAACTTTTTCTATAAAATCAGGAGTAGTTATGTTTCTTCCACTTTGACTATTATTAGCACCAATTTTTTTTATTGAATACAAAAAGTCTGTACAACAATTAAAATATTCATACTCATAAGATTCTAAGAAATCAATCTTTATATCATCCAGATTATTTCTAGTTATTATATTATTGCATATATCATATAGCTCTTTTAGGGAATAAAAAGGTTGACTAGGTGAAACTGGCTCACTTATTTCAAGTGCATTCTTAGCTTTATGAAAAGCTTCACGTAGCTCTTTAAATGTATCTTTGCCAAAGATTGAAAAACACAAAATACCATTTGTATTAAGTAACCCAATCAATTTATTAGTTGTCTTTTCTAAATAATTAAACCATTGAAAAGTTGCATTCGATATAATTAAATCATACTTACCCTTTAAATCCATTTCTTCAATATCTCCACAAATAAAATTTACATGGTCATATTGGATATTAGATTTCACATGCTCAATCATCCCTGGTGCAATATCTACTGCAGTAATTTGTGCATTCGGAAAATCATTTATTAACCTTTTAGTAACATATCCTGTTCCACATCCAATTTCTAATATACTTTTTATATGTAAACTATCATTTTTAATATGATTAACAAGAGTATCCCCCATCTTTTTTTGTATATTAGCATATTTATCATAATTCTTAACATTTCTACTGAATCTTCTTCTTAGTTTTTCTTTATCAATCATCTTATCTTCCCTCTCCACCTAACATATAATTTTTAATAATTTCATAACATTGATTTGGTTTTGTATAAAATGGCATATGCCCTGTTTTAATGAATGGCACTAATCTAGATTTTTTTAAATTAATCTTTATATATTCAGAAGCCTCAATAGGACAAATTAAATCCTCTTCACCATGTATTAATAATACTGGCACATTTAGACCACTAATTTGGTTTCTTAAATCTTTGAGCCTTAAATATTCTAAGCCTAAAGCTAAAGACTCTATTGAACCCTTTTTATTAAAAAGAGCTAATTTTTCGATAAAACAATCATAATAACCATTTTTTACTTCTTCTTTGCTAAAAAGGTTTTTATAAAATCTTCTTAAAGTTTCTTCAGGATACTCTTTTAGCATATAAATCATTCTATCAAGAATTTTTTTGTGCCATCCAATATTGTAATTATCTGTTTGATCCCGTACAAATTTACTCGTACCACTAATAAGAATCATATTATCAATTTGAAAAGAATAACTAGTTGCTACTTCTATTGCTACCAAAGAACCTAAAGACCATCCTATAATTGAAAACTTACAGATATTCCTTCCTTTTAGGACAGTAATAACTTTCTGTTTAAATTCATCTAATAATTCAACATCATTCCAATCTATAATAATTACTTCATAATCTTCTTTTAATAAATTACAAATAGGTACCCAAACAAACCTATGAACTGCCCAGCCTGATAATATTATTAAATATTCTCTCATAAAATCATCCTTCAATAATCCCTAATCTTTTTCCATGAAACTTAATTACATCTATTACATATTTTAAGTCATCATAGGTATGAGTAGCCATCAATGAAATTCTTAACCTACTAGTTCCCTTCGGCACCGTAGGAGGTCTTATAGCTGGTATATAAATTCCTTCCTCTAATAAACTTTCACTAAGCTTTACTGTATTTTTCGCATCTCCCACAATCACTGGTATGATAGGTGTAATAGTATTTGTAACTTGAAATCCTGCTTCAATAAGTTTATTTTTAAACCAGCTAGCCATTTCTAAAAGATACTTTCTTCTAGTTTTGTCTTTTTCAATGATTTCAATAGCTTTAATAGATGCCGCAATAGCCGAAGGAGGTAATGCCGTTGAAAAAATAAAGCTTCTAGCAAAATTTCTAAAATAATCAATAAAATATTTCTTTCCAGCCACATATCCTCCAATAGAACCCACGGCTTTGCTTAATGTTCCCATTTGTATATCTATCTGGTCATTAACTTTAAAATATGACACGGTACCTGAACCATTTTCTCCTAGAACGCCAACTCCATGAGCATCATCAACCATTGTAATTATTTCATACTTTTTTGCTAATTTTATAATATCAGGTAACGGTGCTACATCCCCGTCCATACTAAATACCCCATCAGTTACAATTAAATTATATTTACCTTTATTTTTTCGTATTTTACGCTCAAGGTCGTCCATATCGCAATGTTTATATCTAACAAGTTTTGCACCACTTAATAAACAGCCATCAATAATACTGGCATGGTTGCTTCTATCTGAAAAAACAACCCATTTTCTGTCACAAAGAGATGAAATTATCCCTACATTTGCCATATAGCCAGTATTAAAAACCAAACTAGCCTCTGTACCTTTAAAATGAGCAATTTTTTCTTCTAACTTTCTGTGTAAATCATAAGACCCAGTGGTTAATCTTGAGCCTCCTGAACCAAATCCATATTTATTTACTGCATCGATAACAACTTCTTTCAAGCGAATATCATTACAAAGTCCTAAGTAATTATTTGAACCTAATAAAATAATTTCTTTGTTATTAATCTTAACCCTAGGAGCCTGCTCTGAACTTAAATATTTAAAATCTCCTCGATATAACCCTTTCTCCTTCAAATAAGATAACATATTAAAAATATTTTCCATAATCATTCCTCTTTTTTTATAATCCATGGGAAATTATTAAACTACTTTAAATTGTGGATAAATTCAAATATAATTTCCGTTTATGGATATGGGCAAAATCTTCCTTAATTTATTTAAATCGAAAATTTTGTTCAAAATATTAAAAACATATCACTATAAAAATACATTAATATCGCATTATTGTCAACTTGTTTTTAAAAATGGTTTACATTTTTTAAAAAAAATATATAATATAAATTGTATTCTTTATTATTAAAAAATGGAGGTAATAAAATGGTATTTGAAAGTGTAAAAAGTGTAATTATTGATGTAATGGGAATTTCTGAAGATGAGATTTTACTAAAAAGTCATTTATATGACGAATTAGATGCTGATTCTTTAGATATGTCTCAAATTATCATTGCTTTAGAAAACAAATTTAAAATTAATATTGAAAATGAGGAAGTTGCAGAATTTAAAACAGTTGAAGATATTGTTAAAAATATCGAAAGCAAACTCAATTTGTAAACAATTTGATACCATTTCAATTTTTATGGAGGTATTTATGAAAAGAAGAGTTGTAGTTACTGGTCTTGGAGCTGTTACACCCATAGGAAACTCTGTAAATGAATTTTGGAATAACGCTAAGAATGGATTATGCGGTATTGATTATATTAAATCTTTTAATATAGAGAAGTCCAAGGTAAAAATAGCTGCAGAAGTAAAAGATTTTGACCCACACAATTTCTTTAGCAAAAAGCAGGTAAATAGATTAGATCGTTTTTCTCAGCTAGGAATAGTTGCAGCAATTGAAGCTTACTATGATGCAGAATTGGATAAAGCAAATTTTGACAATGAAAGATTAGGTGTATCTATTGGAAATGGAGTAGGCGGCATCATTACAATTGTAGAAGAAACTGCAAAATTATTAAATGGTGGAATGAATATGGTTTCTCCCCTATTGATTCCTAAATCTTTACCAAATATCTTAACAGGAAATATTGCAATAAATTTTAATGCAAAAGGAATATCAAATACAATTGTAACTGCCTGTGCTGCAGGAACTAATGCAATCGGTGAAGCTTTTAGAGCTATTCAATACGGTTATGCAGATATTGTTATTTCTGGAGCTAGCGAAGCTTGTATAACACCTCTTATGTTAGCTGGTTTTACTAATCTTAATGCTTTATCTTTAAAAAATAATCCTAAACGTGCTTCTATACCTTTTGATAATGAAAGAGATGGTTTTGTTATGGGAGAAGGTGCTGGAATTTTAATATTAGAAGAACTTGAACATGCACTAAAAAGAAATGCCAAAATATATGGTGAAGTAGTTGGATATGGCTTTACATGTGACGCTTATCATCTAACTACTCCCACTCCTGATGGTGAAGGTAAAGCAAGAGCAATGAAATTGGCAATAAAAGATGCAAATATCAGCCCTAAAGACATATCTTATATCAATGCCCATGGAACTTCAACCCCCTATAATGACAAATTAGAAACAAAAGCCATCAAAACAGTATTCAAAGATTATGCTTATAAAATTCCTATCAGCTCAACAAAATCTATGATTGGACATTTATTAGGAGCAGCAGGAGCAGTAGAAGCTATAGCATGTCTAAAATCCTTAGAAGATAACTATATTCATGCTACTATTGGATATAAAGTCAAAGACAAAGAATGTGATCTTGACTATGTAGCAAATAATGGACGAAATGTAAACCTTCGTTATGTTTTATCAAATTCATTTGGATTTGGTGGACATAATGCTTCAATCATATTTAAAAAATGGGAAAATAAAAATTCCTGAATCCGTGATAATTATAAATTTAAAATGTATAACATATAGGGACGGCAGACTGTGTGAAAACCCGCTAACCAAAGAAATATAGTTATTCAATAGCAAAAGATAATCTAGTAAGAGTAATAGATGCCTATGTAGACAAACTGGACATGAAAGAGCTAGGTTTTGTAAAAGCTACCCCAGCTAAAACAGGTAGACCAGGATATAATCCAAAGGATTTAAATAATCTAAAACCTGATTTTAAGACAATAGCTGATTTTAGAAAAGATAATAAAGAATTATACATTTATTTTCACACAGTCTGCTGTACCCATGTTCTGCTATTAAGTATACTAATTTACAAATCCATCCTAATACCATAATTTTTAAGCCATTCTCTTCGTTTCTTATAATCTGGCATAATAGACTCAAGTAATTTCCAAAACTCTTTCGAATGATTCATATGAATCATATGGCACATTTCATGAACTACTATATAATCTAATACATTTGAAGGTGCCATTACACATCTCCAATTAAATAAAAGGTTTCTATCAGAAGAACAACTACCCCATCTCTTTTTCTGTTCCTTCACTTTTACCATTTTCGGCTTTACAGGAAAATGAGGTTGATAATATTTAATACGCTCAAGTATTTTTTCCAAAGTCTTTTTACGATACCATTCTTCCATTGCCTTTTGTAGCACCTTTTCTTCTTTTGTAAACGATGTTATATAGAATTTTCCTTGGTACAATTTTACTTCTGGCTTTTTAACACTTTCATCCAAAATAATTTGAAGTGTATAATTTCTCCCTAGATACATAAAAGATTCGCCATTTACAAATTCTCTTTTAATTTTTCTATATTCAATATCTTTAAACTCAAATAGTTTCTGAACTATCCAAGATGCTTTACTTTTGACTTTCTGAATAATAATTTCTTTTGGTGTGTTAAATGGAGCCACAACTTTTATAATATCCGGTGGCTCTATACTAATTTCCATAGTCTTTCTTTTTCTGAATATCACATCAAATTCTATATTTTTACTTCCATAATTAAATGATAGTCTCATAGTCATCATAACTCCTAAATCTTTATCATAAACGATACTAAAAATGGTACAGCTATTGAAAGGATTACTCCATTGATAAATGCAACTATAGTCGTCTGAGGATTTGTAACATTTGATATTACCGGCAATGAAGTATCCATGGACGTTGCACCAGCAGGAGCAACACTCTCAAGGTCTCCAATGTATTTAGCTATAAAAGGTATAGTGGTTAATGCTATAATCTCTCTAGTGACATTGGATATAAAAGCTAAAGCACTCAGTTTTGCCGAGTAGTTTGCAAGTATCATTGCAGATAGAGAATACCATCCGAGCCCCGCTCCTACAGCTCCAGATTCATTTAATGGAAGTCCTAGCAAATACCCAGCAAGAATACTTCCACCAATACTACCAATAATTATCATAATAGGGATAAGAAGTATTCTAAAACCTATTCTCCTGATTTTATTCAATACTTCTTTATTTTTACCTATATCCATACCAACGAAAAATAAAAGAAAACAAAGTCCAATATCTATAATAATATCAGTATAAGGAAAGATATAACTAGATGGTATAAAATATCCTACACCTATACCGATAGCCACTGCTAATATTATTTTACGAGTCATTTTTCTGTCTCTCCTTTTTACTATCTTTTACAATATAGCTTTTAACAGATTTAACCAACAACACACTGAAAAATATTGAAAATGCTGAAATTATTATAGCTTGAAAGCCTAATTCTAAAAATGATGACACAACTCTATCATCAAGCCCCATTTTTACACCCATTACAAATAATAGAAACAATAAACTTATATTTTGTATTTTACTCAAGTTATAGTCTGCTTTACTACTACCCAACTGTTTATAGCCGACTAGTGCACCTAATATTAAAATAATCAAATATAAAAGTAATCTTATTCCCATACGATACGCTCCTTATGGCAGTATTAAAATTTAACAGTATTCATTGGCAAGAATTAAAAACACACTGGAAGTCCAAGTAAAAGCAGTATCACACAGCCCCTCTCCAGTCAATGCATTAAAATTCTCAGCCATACCATTTTTAAATATCATACTGCAATATCTTTGTGCAATTTCTTTAGCAAGTTGTTCTTCACCTACATTCTTAAGACTATCAACTATAATCATTGTAGATGGAGCCCATATAGGTCCACGCCAATACCCATTAGGTATGTAATAATCACTGCTAATGCTTTCAGTAGCAAGTCCATATTTTGTCAAAAATCTTCTATTGTCCTTCAGCCCATCTACTAAACTTTTAATGATATTATCAGGTAATCTATTGCCTAGAATTATTGGTATAAATAGTAAAAGGCTATTTCTTTCCATTTCTTATGTTCTTCAGCTTTGTTTAAAATCAATGCAAATTCTGATAATACTTCCTTATAATTCATTTAAATCGAAGATTTTGTTCTTTTTCATAGATACTCTCTTGTAAAAATTTGTTTCTTCTTTGTTAAAGATAGAGAATGGTTCTTCTAGTATTATGTTCACTATAAAGATTATACCATAATCAAGAAACAATAGCATAAAAATACGGCTATATGAAGTAAAACTTCAAATAGCCGTTATTATTTTGTTCATTTATAAATTTTTTCTACACTTATTTTTTGTATATAGATAATTTAGATGGGCTGCATGCTCATTCTCATCAGTAAAAGCTTCAAAAAATGTATTTCTAACATATGGATTTATATTAGATAAATAAATATCTCTATAAAATTCGTAGGCATCTAGCTCATCCAATATGGCCTGCTCTATACCCTGTAAATAGTTTTTTATTTTAGGCTTATCAACTGGTGGTATAATTGGAGGCCTTCCTGTCATCATCATATATAAACGTCTGAAGTTATCATAATGTTTTTTCTCATCTTCATAAAATGCTCTTATTATATTGGCTTCTTCTCGATTTGGTGCCATTTTAATAAGCTTTTCGTAATATTCTATAGCCTCTAATTCACCTTTCATCGCCTGTATTAATTGGTTGGGAGTAATACCATAATAATACATAAAACCCCTCCAGCTACTTTCCTACTTTAATCTATGTATTAAACAATATATTGTTACCAGCATTTCATAAAAAAACGCCTAGACTTTTAAGTCTAGGCAATTCATAATCTGATATATTTTTAGATTAACTCTATTAAATCTTATTAATCATACTAGCAATATATGCCGCTCCAAATCCATTATCTATATTTACCACGCTCACTCCACTGGCACAGCTATTTAACATAGATAATAGCGAAGAAAGTCCACCAAAATTTGCTCCATAACCAACACTTGTAGGTACAGCTATGATTGGCTTATCTACAAGCCCACCTACAACACTAGCAAGGGCTCCTTCCATTCCAGCAACAACAATTATTACTTTTGCTCCCCTTATAATATCCAGGTTAGCCAATAATCTATGTATTCCCGCTACTCCTACATCAATAACTTTTTCCACCCTATTTCCAAGAAGTTTCGCAGTCTCTGCTGCTTCTTCTACTACTGGCAAGTCCGATGTCCCTGCTGCAACTATGGCTATATAGCTATCGGTATATTTTTCCTCTGTCCTTCTTATTGTAATTATTCTCCCTAATTTATTATAATTAGCATCTTCACATATCTCCTTGACTGCTTTATACATTTCTTCACTAGCACGAGTAGCTATTATATTTTTATTCTTTGTAAGCATAAACTCTACTATACTCTTAACCTGCTCTACAGTTTTACCTTCACAATATATAACTTCTGGATATCCTACTCTTATTTCTCTATGATTATCAATTTTAGCAAAACCCAAATCTTTATAAGGCAAATCTTTTAATCTTTCTAACGCGTCTTCTATTTCAATATCACCATTTTTAACTCCTTCGAGTAACTTTCTCATATCTTGCAAGTCCAT
Source organism: Caloranaerobacter longqiensis (assembly GCF_050286925.1). Taxonomy (NCBI): domain Bacteria; kingdom Bacillati; phylum Bacillota; class Tissierellia; order Tissierellales; family Thermohalobacteraceae; genus Caloranaerobacter; species Caloranaerobacter longqiensis. Next base: position 43,265 of record NZ_JBFWFX010000010.1, on the reverse strand, counting down.
GTATTTTTCCTCCTATGAGATTATTTTATTTTGTAAAAATTGCCTCATTAAAACTTCCAGTTCTATAACCTTCTAAATCTAATGTTACATATTTAAACCCAATTTTTTTGAACTCTTTAGAAATTTCATCTAAAATTTTCTCATCAAATAGCTTACTTCTTTCATTCTTTCCAACTTCAATTCTTGCTAAATCCTTATGACACCTCACCCTTACTGCCCTAATCCCAATATCCATCAAATATTTTTCTGCATTCTCTATTTTCTCAAAATCTTCTACATTCAGCTCATTACCATAAGGTATTCTAGTAAGAAGACATGCATATGGTGGTTTATCCCATGTCTTAAGTCCTAATTCTTTAGACAGCTGCCTTATTTCTTCTTTAGTCAATTCACATTCAAGCAGAGGGCTTTTAATATTCAATTCTTCCAAAGCTTTTAATCCAGGTCTATAATCCTTTGTATCATCAAAGTTTGTTCCATCAATTACATAATTGTATCCTTCTTTTTCAGCAATTGATTTTATAATACTAAAAACAGCCTTTTTACATAAGTAACATCTATTTTCTGGATTATTTCTAATTTCCTCAATAATAGGTACTTCTACAATTTCATAATTAACACCTAATTCACTAACTAACTGTTTTGCCTCTTTAACTTCCCATTTAGGTATATATGGAGAAAGTATTGTAACTGCTTTCACATTATCTCCTAAAGCTTCTTTTGCAGCTTTGAGTAAAAATGTACTGTCTACTCCACCAGAAAATGCTAAAATTACCCTTTCTAACTCCTTTAAATAATTTATCAGTTTTAAATATTTCTCATTATTTATCATTTGAAACACCCTCTATTCTTTTGTAAACTTCTCTATAAATCTCTCCAATAGGTACATTATTTTCTTCTGCAAGTTTTCTGCAATCCTCATATTCTGGTTTGGATTTGATTTTCTCTCCTTTGTAATATGAATTTTTCACTGTTACTTCTCCGTAATTTGTACTAATCTTTGAAAAATCCCTTTCTAACATTATTTTTTCAACCTCATATTTTCTAATTCCTATAGAAGGAGTCTCTCTAAAAATTACTTCCTGTATAGCTTTTATGTCCTTCTCATTAACTAAAACACTTAATTTTACTGCCATTCTGCCTTTTTTCATAATTATAGGTGTTCTAAATACATCTAATGCCCCTTTATCAAAAAGTTTTTTCTCTATATAACTATATATCTCTGGATTCATGTCGTCTATATTGGTTTCTAATATATATTGTTTGTTATGTAAATCATATTCTGTTTTTTTTTCTTCATTTTCTCTCGCTATATAAACCCTCAAAACATTAGGTATTTTTAAGTCTCTACTTCCTATTCCATATCCAATTTTTTCTATAGTAAAATTCATTTCATCTGTAAACTCATCTACATTAACAGCTAGAATTGCTGCACCTGTAGGTGTAGTTGTTTCAAATGGTACTAGCCCTGACTTTATTGGGATACCTTTTAGTATTTCAACTGTTGCTGGAGCAGGTACTGGAATCAATCCATGAGCACAGTTTACAAAACCTCCACCCACTTGTACATGAGATGCCATAATCTTGTCTACCTTTAAATAGTCTATACATATTGCAGCTCCCACAATATCTACTATAGAATCCACAGCTCCTACCTCATGAAAATGTACTTCATATAAAGATTTTCCATGAACCTTTGCTTCAGCTTGTGCAATCTTCCTGAACATATCTATACTCAATTTTTTTACATTTTCATTTAAACTACTTGAATTTATTATATCTTCAATATCCTTTAGATTCCTATGCGTATGACTGTGAGCATGGTCATGAGAATGATCATGTTTATTTTTCAAAATTACATCTACCTTTGTCCCCTCAATCCCTTTTTTATTTTCTCTTCTTATTCTTATTTCATATTCCGAATCCAAATTCAATTTTGAAAGTTCATTAATTAAATATTCCTTATCTACTCCTAAATCAATCATAGCACCTAAATTCATATCTCCACTTATTCCTGAAAAACAATCATAGTAAAGTATCTTCATAACTTATCTCTCCCATTTTCAAATTTTTTGCCTTTATAGTATAAACCAATCACGAGTTTATGATAATAAAAATAACCATGAATGATTTTCTATAATCATGAAAACCTTCATGGTTTTAATTATATCAGTTATCGGTTTTAGACAATATTAGTTTTAACATATTAAAAAGCTATAAGGGATTCTTCCCTATATAATGATTTCTATATCATTACATTTTTTATCTTGCTCTTTTTAATTTTGCAATATTAGCCCAATTATTTGCTGTTACTTCTTCTACTATACTTAAGTCTTCTTTAATTGCTTCTATATCTCCTTTAATATGTGCTATATCATTTATTATTCTATCATGTTCTGCTCTATTGATTTGAGTAGAATGTTCTAAAGCCTTTAAAATTTGAGTATTTTCTTTTACTTGTAATTCTAGACTATCAAATCTACTATTCAATTCATCAAACTTACTATTCAATTCATTAAAATTACCATTTAATTCATCAAACTTATTATTTAATTCATTTTTAAACTCTTTGAGAAAATCTAAAATTTCCTTATCCATAATTAATTCACCTCTTTTTATCATTATACTATACTGAATAGTCTATATCAATAATACAGAGGGACGGTTTTTCTGTTTCCTCATTCATTTTTAGGATGCAAAAGAACCGTCCCCTTGTTTCCTCATATTTCTTATCTACGTTTACGATAGACTTTTTTCTTTTGGACTTTTCTTATATTCTCAATATCCTCCCAAGTAGAAGAATTCCCTTTAAATCTATGGACAGAGTTAATATACTCAACTTCTTTTTTGATTTTAATATAATTATTAAACCTATCTTGAGAAATAACTCCAGATTTAATAGCTTCTCTAACCATACATTCAGGTTCATTGGTATGAGTACAGTTTCTAAATTTACACATCTTCACTAAATCTTCAATATCATCATAAACATCTTCTAATACATTATCTTCACACCACGGAATCACATTAATCAATCCTGGTGTATCAATGATTAACCCACCAGAATCTAAAAGGATTAAATTTTTAAAAGTAGTAGTGTGTCTACCTCTTAAATCTTTCTCTGAAACCGAATTGGTTTTCATTATATTTTTTCCTGCTAAATAATTGATTAGTGTAGATTTACCTGCTCCAGACGGTCCAATAAAAACTGAAGTTTTGTTATGATTAAAATATACTTTCAATTCCTCTACACCAATAAGCTCAGTAGTACTAATAGGAAATATCTCAATATCCTTGTAATATGCTTTGAAATCTTCAATTACTCGCAAATCTTCTAAAACATCAATTTTACTTAAAAGCAATATAGGTTTAATATTTTCATTTCTACATATTAATAAGAATTTATCAACATTGATTTTTGATGTTATATTATCCATAGGAATAATAATAAAAGCATAATCAATATTTGCAGCTATAATTTGCTCTTCTACTTTTCTACCGCGACATTTACGAGAAATTTTATTTTTTCTCTTTAACACGTAAGTTATAACACATTCATCATCAGATACATTATTTATCTTAACCCAGTCCCCTATACAAGGCAAATCAGAATTATCTAATGCTCTATTGAGCAGATTACCAGCTATTACTCCTGTTTTAATTCCATCTTTAGTCACCACTTTAAATCGTTTGCCATAGTCAGTAATTATTCTTCCAACATCTTCTGCAGGAAACTCACTATACTCATACCATCCAAATTTATTTAACCAGTCCATAAAATCCTCCTTAAAAAATCATATATTATATTCTTCTTAATAATCTAATTCATATAATGATCTTTTTTCTAATAAATTTTAATGACATTTTCTAGTAACGTTGATTCAATATTTCGAATATTCTAAATCATCTTCCAGTGTTTTTATTACTCGTTTTTTATTAATCAGTACAACTAATAAAAAAACACCACCCATAAACATCGTTGTAATTGTAGCAGATACATAATCATATAAAAGTGCTATAAAAAACTGTCCAAGTGGTGCTGCAATCATACAAGAAGCATTTAATATAGCAGAGACTCTACCCATTTTTTCTAGAGGAACAATTTTTTGAAAAATAACTACTAAAGCAATATTTGAAATGCTGATAAAGAAAATTAATAAAAATTCTAAAACAATAAATAAGTAATACAACTGATTTTTAGTAAATATTCCTTTAAAAACACTAGAAACTACCAATCCCATCAGAAATATAGTTAAACTAGCATATATCATTCCCATAATCATCTTATAAGGATTGTTGGATTTAGATTTATAAGCTGAAAATACAATAGGAGCAATAATCATTGAAAAAGCAGCAATACTTTCAGCAAAACCATATAGTTTGTCATTTACTCCAATAATTACTTTGTATATGTAGGTTACTCCAATTGTAGTTATAGGGGATAAAATAAAATTAATCCCTATACCAAGCAAAATAATCATTTTCAACCCATTAGTTTTATAAATAAAGTTAAAACCCTCTTTAAAATCTTCCTTATATTGATTCAATGAAAAATGTTCTTCTTTTCTTTCAAGAGGTGGTATATCTATAAACATTTCACTGAATGCTGATAAAATAAAGCTAACTGCATTAGCATATAATATAAAATTAATTCCAAATCTATACATTAAAATCCCAGCAATGAATGGAGAAATTAACTCTCCTACATTCATAATTCCCGAATTAACACTATTAGCATCTTCTAAATCCTCATCATCTACTATACTGGGGATAACTGTTAAAATAGCTGGCTGAAATAAAGCTGATATAATTGATATAATAAAACTCAAAATATAAATACTGATAAGGTTATTTAAACCAGCATTGAAAAATAAAACATATGCTGCTATGATAATACCGCTTAATAAATCAGAATAAACAATAATCTTTTTCCTGTCTAACCAATCTACAATTACTCCTGCAAAAGGTGTTAATATAATTTCTGGTATTAGCGAAATAATCAAAATTTTAGAAAATTCCGTTGCTGATCCTGTTATTTTTAAAACATGTAAAGATAAAGCAAAAATTTGTAAATTAGAACCAATTAAAGACACCAATTTACCTAACATTAAATATCTAAAGTTTTTATTTTTTATAAACACATGATCCATTACAATCTCCCTTGTTAACGTTTTTTTATAATCCATAGGAAATTATTAAACCACTTTAAATTGTAGATAAATTCAAATATAATTTCCGTTTATGGATTTCAACAAAATCTTCCTTAATTTGTTTAAACCGAAGATTTTGTTCTTAGTTAATTTAACAATTAGATATCGATTTAATAACATGGGTATTCTGTCTATATTTAGTATATTATCATTTAAATTGTATATTTGTAAAGATTTTTATTTGTATAATTTTTTACTAATTATTTTTTAAACCCTACATCATACCAATTTGTCCTATTTTTTACTATTTGATTGCAATTCAAATCTTTGTTCCACCAAATTCTTCTGTCAGATATAAAAAGACGGTTTGATACAATAGAACCGTCCTCATGTTTCCCTATGATAAAAAATATAATTTTATTGTATAGATAATTTTATAATATATATAGCCAACCCTATCCAAAAACTTACAAATATAAGAATGTATGTATATAATAATAAGTTTAACTCTCTATCTTCTCTTTTCTTTTTTTCTTCAGGAGTTTCAAATTTCTTTCTTTTTCCAATATTTACAAATACACGTATCAATATAATTATTAGCAAATATCTAAGTATAGAAAAAAACATACTTATCCCTCTCTTTTTTTCCTCGTTTTCTTGAAAAAAATTATTATATTTATCTCATTAAATTTTTTGAATACAACAGAACTGTCTCCATGTTTCTCCTTGTCTCTATTTACTATTATCATAATATTTTCTATATGCCCTTCCATTTCTAAAATCTAAAAACTCCCTAAAAGGCTTTCCATTTTCATACTTCCATACTGTAACAAATTTTGGCTCAACTTCTATAACTACTTCATTTTCCATATGAGAATATGCATTAAAAGAACCATTATGTACTTCTCTAAATACTTCTATAAAATTTTTATTTTCTTTTTCAAATGGATGCCCTTTTATTTTTGCATATCCCTCAATTTGAAAATTATCAATACATAAAGCCACATTAGGATTGCTTTTTATCTGTTCATACTTTAAGAAAGTTTTATCTGTTTGAAAATATATTTTTGAATCTATTAAAACACAACTTACATTTCTTGCAGTAACTCTATTATCTTTACTTGTTGCAAATACCATAAATTTTTTTGAATTAACTATATCTATAAATTCTCTTTTTAAAACATCAAATTCTATTGTTTCACCATCTATATCTTTTTCAGCCTCATCCTCATACATAATAATTTCTGTTTCAAAAAATCTCTCTTGAAACTCCACTAATGCTCTAATTTGGTCTTTATTATACATATTTAAGTCTTTGCAAACCACCAATTTATCTTCATTATCATTTTTTCGCTGTATTATTGCGGTAACATACCCTTCATAGGATTCTAGTGCTTTAAACTCGCCCAAAACATAGGCATCTATTTCTTCTCCATCCCCTGAAACTGTATTAGAAAGATATCCATAATTTATTGGATATATAAATTCATGTTCTGGATGTTTAGACCCTAATGGTCTGTCTATAACTACCATAACTTTTTTCCCTAGATATTCTTTCATTACTTATCTCCTTTCATTTTTTTATAGCATGTAAATATTCCATCTTTTTATAATCCATAGGAAATTATAATAAAATCTTATATTTTAAAAATTTAATGTCGATTTTATTGAAACTTTATCTGGCATGTTTACATGCCAGAGTCGTTATAAACTGTATTAATTTGTGGATAATTTTAAATATAATTTCCGTAATGGATATATGCAAAATCTACCTTAATTTATTTAAATCGAAGATTTTGTTCTTTTAATAACTATATAATCTCATAAAAAAATATATTTACTTATTCTACAATAATTAGAATAATCCTGTAATTTTTTGTTCTTTCAAAAAAATGTTCTAATCAATATATTTTTTGTTAAACCCTATATCACAAACCTTCCCATTATACAAAAAAAGCCATGCAAATTTAGACATTTAAAGCCTAAAATTACATGACTTTTGTTATGAATTTACTTTGTTATTTCAGATTTTTCTTTTTTTATGTCTTCTAAATCAATCCATTCTGTACCAGATACAAAGGAACAGTTCTTTTGTTTGCTCATCCTTTTCTTCTTTATCCTCGTCGTCTTGAAAAATTTATTCTATTTATCTCATCAAACTTTTTAGATACAACAAAACCGTCCCCGTGTTTATCATACTATACCGTATCTATTTGGGTGTAAAGGTTTCAATTCCTTATAGGTACTCTAGTAACACAGATTCTCAAGGAAGACCAAAGAAACCTGTTTATATGTTTCAATTCCTTATAGGTACTCTAGTAACAGAATGATTTAAAACGCCATCTATGGTTTCAAATGTGTTTCAATTCCTTATAGGTACTCTAGTAACTCTAGCATTAAATCGTCGTATTCGTCGCAAACATTGGTTTCAATTCCTTATAGGTACTCTAGTAACTTCTCCATTATCGCCAACAGTTATTTGATTAGCTCTGTTTCAATTCCTTATAGGTACTCTAGTAACTTAAAAATAATTTGTATCGTATTCTAGTTAATAACTTGTTTCAATTCCTTATAGGTACTCTAGTAACCCATTACACTTATTGATAATACCACATTTTTGCATATTAGTCAATTAACTGATTTTTTGTGTTAATTCCTACTAATATACTAGAGTTTTACCATTCTATATATTGAATTTTACACGTTTTTTGCAAAAAACAAAAAGTCGTCGATCCCCAAGGGTTTTTGCACTACTGGAGGTCGACGACATAATCCGAAACCTACTTTTTTCTTTTCTCCACATGCTACACATTCAAATTCAAGATATCAATTTATATATCTAGTTACATCTCACAAATCTCTTATAAAGAACATTTTCATTCTACTTTGTCTTTGTAAATTATAGAACTATTTACAGATATTTTGTCTCTCTATCATCAGCTGCTTTATAATAATCATATTGATGTTCTTCTTGTTCATGATACAATACTTCGTTAGAACACATAAGTTCAGCCTGTTCCATAACAGTCTTAATCGCCTTTAGCTGCTGATCTGGTGGATATCCATATTTCTTTAGCAATCGTTTTATAGTAACTCTCATCTTTGCTCTTACACTCTCTCTTAAATTCCAATCAACACTCATATTTTTTTTGATAGACTGAGTAAGATCCCTTGCTATTTGCTTTAATATATCATCTAAGTAATCTATTCAATAACTCTACAGCTAAATTCTTATGTTTTAAACCTTTAACTTCTTCTAAAAATTCATCAGATAGAATTGCAATATTAGGTTTATTTAATCCAATTGCATCTAAAATATCTACAACCTCTTCTGAAATTATTGATTTAGAAATCAATTGACTAATTTGTTTATCTAATTGTGATCTTGTTTTCTTTTTATTACTAGTCGGTATCATTTTAATAATACCTGATTTTACAGCCTTAAAAAATCCAATTTCCAAATTTAATTTTTCTGCTTCTTCAGTTGTAGCACATAAAGCATAAGCTTTTGAAAGTTCTGTTACATACTTAATAAAATCTTTCTTTGCTCTTTCCCCTAATCCAATTATATAATCTACAGTTGCAACTATCATCTGCATTCTTTCTGATGCATTTCCTGTCATAAACTTACTATAATCCCATCCATAAAGTAATTCTTTAATCAAGTCATATTTTTCTAACATTATATTCACAGCCATATCTGTATCTATACCAGCTGTTTTTCTATCGCTTTCTGTATATTGGGACAATGCATTTTTAAGTGAATCTGCAATACCAATATAATCTACTACTAACCCACCTGGTTTGTCTTTAAACACTCTATTAACTCTTGCTATAGCCTGCATTAAATTATGTCCTTTCATAGGCTTATCTATATACATGGTATGCATACAAGGTACATCAAACCCAGTTAGCCACATATCTTGAACAATTACTATTTTTAAAGGATCATTAATATCTTTCATCCTCTTAGCAAATAACTCCCTTCTCTTCTTATTACCTATAAATTACTGCCACTCTTCTGGGTCACTTGATGAACCAGTCATAACTATTTTAATAACTCCTTTATCGTCATCGTCACTATGCCATTCTGGTCTTAAGGCTGCTATTTCTTTATATAAATCTATAGCAATTCTTCTCGACATAACTACAATCATTGCTTTTCCAAATAACGCTTGTTGCCTTTTTTCAAAATGCTCTACTATATCCTTTGCAATAAGTTTAATTCTCTTTTCTGCACCTACTAAAGCTTCTAATCTTGACCATTTAGATTTTAATTTTTCTCTTTCACTATATTCTTGATATTCAGTAATTTCTTCGTATTCCTCATCAATAACTGGTTTCATTTCTTCAGGTAAATCAAGTTTTGCAATTCTACTTTCATAATATATCTTAACTGTTGTCCCATCTTCAACAGCCCTAATCATATCATAAATATCTATATAATCACCAAATACAGCAGGTGTATTTTTATCTGCCAATTCTATAGGAGTTCCTGTAAAACCTATAAATGAAGCGTTTGGAAGTGCATCTCTCATATATTTGGCATAACCATATTTTATACTCGCTTCTTCCTTTTTATTATTTTCAACAACATTTGCATCAAATCCATATTGGCTTCTATGTGCCTCATCTGCAATTACTATTACATTCTTTCTGTCAGTTAAAACAGGAACATTGTCTCCTTTTTCTTCAGGAACAAATTTTTGTATAGTAGTAAATATTATTCCTCCTGATTCAACTTTCAAAAGCTCTCTAAGATGACTCCTACTTTCTGCTTGCTTTGGAGTTTGTCTTAATAGATCTTTAGATTTACTAAATGTAGCAAATAACTGATTATCTAAGTCATTTCTATCAGTTATTACTACAATGGTTGGATTATCCATGTTAAGAACTAATTTCCCAGTATAAAACACCATAGATAAACTCTTACCCGAACCTTGTGTATGCCATATAACACCTATTTTTCTATCTCCATTTTCTTTTATGGCTCTTTCTGTACTTTTAATAGCTTTGTTTACAGCATGATATTGATGATAACCCGCTAATATCTTAATAGTTTCTTTACCATCAGATTGAAATACTATAAAATGCTTAATAAGGTCTAAAAATATCTTTTTTTCAAACATTCCTTTTATCAGTACCTCTAACTGTGGGATAGATAAAGGTGCTATTTCTTCACCATCTATTGTTCTCCACATCATAAATCTGTCTTCATTAGCAGTTAATGTCCCTGCTCTTGCATTGATTCCATCACTAATATCATAGCCTTTTTCTATTATATACTCATGAATATCTATCTTCTTCATTATTTGCTTTGATTTGCCTGAAAGTTTCTTCTTTTCATTTTCCTCAAGACACTTATCTATTATTTCAATAACTTCGTCTGTTAACTTAACTTTTTTTCTCTTTGATGTATCATATTTAGGCTTTGATACCATTTCTTCAATTAGTAAAAGAATCTTGTTTTCATCACTTTCACTACCTAATTTTTGTAACTTCTCTTCAAATTCTTTAATATATTTTCTTACTGTTTTTCTTGAAATACCTAATGTTCTACTTATTTCTCTCTGTGATTCACCCTCTCTAAAATATTTTAGTAAGATTTCTGCTTTTTGTTTCAAACTTATCATCCTCCACTAGCTCCCTATACTTTTGTATAGGGGTAGTATATTTTATTGTGGGGGATTTTTTAATTAATACCGTGGACTACTTTTAGATTAACATAAACATTTGATTTTAAAGGATTCTCCCCTATTTTGTCTACAGCCTTAAAGGCACACATAAGTGTGCCTTTCATATTTATATATTATTCTAAAAGTTGTTCATAAATAGTACTTGAATACATTTAAAGTGTTATTATAACAATTCTAGTTTCTATAATATTACATTTAATGTATAATATATACTTATTAATTTAAAGAAGGGATGTAATTTGAATATACTTGTAAATACCAAGAAAAGATATATTATATTATTAGGATTATCTATACTACTGTCATCATGCTTGAATGAGATGATAAATACTAACAATACTACAATTAATATAAGAGAGTATGTACCTAAAAATAATTTAGTAAAGGTATTTAATGGTGGATTTGAAGGGTATGGAAAAATATATATAGTAAATGAAATCAATGAAAGCATGTATCAAATAAATCAAATTGATTATGGCACATGTTTAGTATCAATTTATAAAAAAACTAATGATTATATTAAATTAATATATAGAAGTGAAGTTGATTCATTTGATAAAAATTATCTTAACAAAGAACTAAATGAAAATGACATAGTATTACAAACTCCTATAAAAGTAGGCACTAAGTGGAAAAATGAAGATAATACAGAATATGAAATTACAGGAGTTAATGTAGATGTAAATACCCCCTCTGGATATTATAGTACATTGGAAGTCACTATAAGAAAAAATGATATAGAAATAAAAAAATATTATGCCAAGGGAATAGGCTTAGTGAAAAGTATAAGTAATGGGTATGTTAATGAAGAGTTAGTTAAAATAGAAACTTTAGATTCAAAGGTGAATTTGAATAGTATAAAAGAATTAAATAATTTATTAGATAAATATTTAGGAGATGTTTAAAGTTTGATTGTAAATAAATGCTGATATATATAAATTGTTCTTATATAGTGTAAGACGAAACAAGTTGGTCAACAATAGTAGGTCCTATAAATAAATTATATAAAGAGTATTTAGTGGTAAATTACGACAAGTACGAATAATACCTAAAAGGCAAATATATGTAATAGAGATTATCTATAAGAAAGAAATTGAAAGGAGAAAGTAACTAAAAATAAAGGCAGAATTATAGGAATTGATTTAGGACTTAATAATTTTGCAACCTAGGAGATAACAGACAAAATAGTAATGATAGTAGAAATTTTGGACCAGTTAAGATAAAAAGAATCCAAGGAAAAGCATCTTTTAGATTTTTCCCATTTGGGGAAAAGTTTGGACAAGTTAAGTAATAGATACAAAGAGATGGTTTAACACAACAGAACCATCTCTTTGTATCCATCTATCTCTATTTACTATTATCATAATATTTTCTATACGCCCTTCCATTTCTAAAATCTAAAAACTCCCTAAAAGGCTTTCCATTTTCATACTTCCATGTTGTAACAATTTTCGGTTCAACTTCTATAACTACTTCATTTTCCATATGAGAATATGCATTAAAAGAACCATTATGTACTTCTCTAAATACTTCTATAAAATTTTTATTTTCTTCTGCAAAAGGATGCCCTTTTATTTTTGCATATCCCTCAATTTGAAAATTATCAACACATAAAGCCACATTAGGATTACTTTTTATCTTTTTCAGCCTCATCGTCATACATAATAATTTCTGTTTTAAAAAATCTCTCTTGGAATTCTACTAATGCCTTGATTTGATCTCTATTATACATATTTAAATCTTTGCAGACTACTAATTTATCTTCATTATCATTTTTTCGCTGTATTATTGCGGTAACATACCCTTCATAGGATTCTAGTGGTTTAAACTCGCCCAAAACATAGGCATCTATTTCTTCTCCATCTCCTGAAACTGTATTAGAAAGATACCCATAGTTTATTGGATATATAAATTCATGTTCTGGGTGTTTAGACCCTAATGGTCTGTCTATAACTACCATAACTTTTTTCCCTAGATATTCTTCCATCACTTATTCCCTTCTTTCTTTCAATTTTAAATTATAATCTTTATAGTTCACTTAATTCTTTTATATATTTCCCTGTATCTTCTGGCCTATGAGCATCTGAAGTGGTAATTATCTTCACATTCTTTTTTTTGAAAATATTATATAATTTACTATTCATTCCGAGTTCTTCATGTCCATAATTTAAATATAATCCACCACTCTGTTCAGCATACATATCATATTGATTTAATAAATCTGCAATTTCTATATAAGTTTCTTCTAAATCAAAAGAAGGATAATAGCCGAAACATTTGATAGAATCAGGATGTGCTAAAATATCAAACAGCCCAGATTTTATAAGACTTTTCATAATTTCATAATATCTTTTATATAACTTGTCTACACCTTTTCCTTCCCAAAATTCCTTTTTATGATCAAACCCCCATCCATCTATCCAATGTACTGAACCTGTCATAAAATCCCAATCAAATTTTCCAATTATATCTTTAACTATATTTTCAGTTCCTTCTATAAAACATACTTCTAATCCAAAATTTATTTTAATTGGAAATTTATTTTTTCTTGCTTCCATAATTAATTTCTCATATTGATCTAGAGACAATTTCATTCTTTCATTTAACCAAGATTTTTGATATTCATTATACGAAGCAATTTTTTCATAAACTCTTTCAAACTCTTTAAACTTATAAGAATGTTCCAAAATATTGATTTCTGATATTCCTCTTTCGCATGCATATCTAACAATTTTTTTTATCCAATCTATGGTATAATCTCCTTTTTCAATATGTACATGGCCATCTATCATACCACTACTCTTTTTAAACATATCCTCACCCTTCCTTTAAAAAACATAATAAAACTGTTCTAAATGTTATCATATTCACTTTGCCATATTAGTAAATTCAATAAAATATCATAACCTCCTTCATTTTTATATGATTTATTTTAATATTCGTCTAAAAGTAATTTTATATAAAACAAAATCTTCGATTAAATTGAATAAATTAAGGTGGATTTTGTCTATATCCATTGCGGAAATTATATTTGAAATTATCCACAAGCTAACACAGTTTATAACAACTCTGGCATGTGAACATGCCAGACAAAGTTTCAATAAAATCGACATTAAATTTTTAAAATATAAGATTTTATTATAATTTGCTATGGATTATAAAAAAATCATGGATAGATGCAGCTTGCACTCTGCACTCCATCCATGATTTAAACAAACTTTATCTCCTTTAATTCGACAACATTATTCCCCAGGAAATAATATTTTCTTATTCAACAGTTACACTTTTTGCTAAATTTCTTGGTTTGTCTACATCACAACCTCTCATTACTGCAACATAATAAGCTAGTAATTGAAGAGGTATAACGCTTAGAACTGAAGTTAATTCATCTATAACATCTGGAATATATATTACAGTATCTGCTGTTTTTTCTATTTCTTTGTTTCCTTCTTTAGCTAAAGCTATTACATATGCACCTCTAGCTTTTACCTCTTTTATATTGCTTAACATCTTATCATATAGTTTTTCTTGAGTAGCTATAGCTATAACTGGTGTTCCTTCCTCTATTAAAGCGATTGTTCCATGTTTTAATTCTCCAGCAGCCATTGCTTCGGAATGAATATATGAAATCTCTTTAAGTTTTAATGAACCCTCTCTTGCTACATCATAATCTATACCTCTACCTATGAAAAATACACTTTGTGCTTTATAGATTTTTTCACTAGCTTTTTTGATTAGCTCTGTATTATCTAATATTTTCTGAGCTTTTTCTGAAAGACTTCTTAATTCATTTAATACTTTGTCATACTCTTCTTTATCAATAGTTCCCTTCTTAACTGCCATATCAAGAGCTATTAAAGCCATTGAAACTAATTGTGTTGTATAAGCTTTAGTTGAAGCAACGGCAATTTCTGGACCAGCCCAAGTGTAAAATACTTCGTCAGCTTCTCTTGATATTGTACTTCCTACTACATTTGTTACAGCATATACTTTTGCATTATTTTTCTTAGCAAGTCTTAAAGCTGCTAATGTATCAGCTGTTTCTCCAGATTGACTTACTACTATCATTAGAGTATTTTCATCGATAAATGGATTACTATATCTAAATTCTGACGCCACGTCTGCAATTACAGGTATCTTTACATATTTTTCAATTAGAACTTTACCAAGTAAACCTGCATGATATGCTGTACCACAAGCTATAATATAAATTCTATTTATTTTATCTAATTCTTCCTTTGTAATGTTTATATCATCAAGTTTTATTACATTATCTTTATTTATTCTTGGTGAAAGAGTATCTTTTATTGCTTTAGGCTGTTCATAAATTTCTTTTATCATAAAGTGGTCATATCCACCTTTTTCTGCTGCTTCTACATCCCAGTTAACTGTGAAAACTTCTTTTTCTATAGGTTCTCCATTAAGCTGCATTATTTTGATATTGTCTTTTTCTACAACAGCCATTTCTCCATCTTCTAATATATAAACATCTCTAGTGTATTTTAATATTGCAGGTATATCAGATGCTATAAAGTTTTCTCCTTTTCCTATTCCTATTATTAATGGACTGTCTTTTCTTACTGCAATTAATTTATCAGGATTATCTTTGCAAATTACTCCTAAAGCAAAAGCTCCTTCAAGTCTTGATACTGCTTTTTTTACAGCTTCTAACAAATCACCATCGAAGTAATAATCTATTAGATGAGATATAACTTCTGTATCTGTCTCTGAAACAAATTTGTATCCTTTGTCCTGTAGTTTTTCTTTAAGCTCCATAAAGTTTTCAATAATACCATTATGAACTACAGCTATATCCCCTGTTACATTAGTATGAGGATGTGCATTCTTATCTGATGGTTCTCCATGTGTAGCCCATCTCGTATGGCCAATACCTACAGTAGCATTAAACTCTTCTTCACTTAACTTTTCTCTTAAAACTGAAAGTCTTCCTTTATATTTTCTTACCTTTAATTGTCCTTTATCAAAAACTGCTATACCAGCAGAATCATATCCTCTATACTCAAGCTTTTCAAGTCCTTCAACTAGTATTTCATGAGCTTTTTTGCTACCTATATATCCAACAATTCCACACATAATAACACCCCTTTTTGTCATTTATTATGAATTATGCATGATGCTTGCTACTATCTCTATCATTTTTAGAAGCACAACAAACTAACCCATTGGAAATGGGTTTATTAATCCACCCGATTCCTTTTGTCCCCATAATCGCTTATGGGTTTTGTAGAATCTTTAACGGTGGTGGATACACCGCAGGGCATCCGCCGAAACCTCGATAAACCCTGTCCTCGTCGACTTAAAAGTAATACATACTTTTAAGCCCTGGCGCTTTTTATTCAATTGTTTGCCTTTTTCTTACAAGCATCACCCCCTATAAGGAATTTAAAATTTAAAATTGAGAATTTGAATTATCTATTATATATCAGCTAATTTTTACATTTTTAATTTTACATTTTCCATTTTCAATTTTAAATTTCTTAATTTAGTCTTTCTTCTATAAGTTTTGCTAAACTTTGTGCCATTTCTTTGATTTCTTCTTCATTTTTTCCTTCAATCATAACTCTAACTAATGGCTCTGTACCAGATGGTCTTATTAAAACTCTTCCTGTATCTTTTAAACTTTCTTCTATTTTCTCAATTTCTCTTCTAATCATTTCATCTTCAAGGTATTTCTTCTTTTTATCATTAGGTACTTTGGCATTTACTAATACTTGTGGCAATGTAGTCATTATTTTTGCAAGTTCTGAAAGTTTTTTACCCTTATTCTTCACAACACTAGTTAATTGCAGAGCAGTTAATATCCCATCTCCAGTTGTATTATAATCTAAAAATATAATATGTCCTGACTGCTCTCCACCTAAAGAATAACCTTTATTTAACATTTCTTCAAGAACGTATCTATCTCCTACTTTGGTTTTAACAATTTCTATTTCTTTTTCTTTTAAGCAGATATCAAGCCCCATATTGCTCATAACAGTCGCTACTACAGTATTACCTTTAAGTTTATTTCTTTCTTTTAATGATATTCCACATATAGCCATTATATGATCGCCATCTACTATTTTACCATTTTCATCAACTGCTATTAATCTATCAGCATCTCCATCAAATGAAAGTCCTATATCTGCACCTGTTTCTAAAACCAACTTTTGTACCTGCTCTGGATTAGTAGAACCACAATTCACATTTATATTAATACCATTTGGCATGTTATGAATTACCACTACTTCTGCACCTAACTCTTCAAATACAGTAGGAGCTATTTTATATGCTGCACCATTACCACAATCCATTGCTACTTTTAATCCTTTTAAATCAACATCAATAGTACTCTTTAGAAAATCTATATATTTTCTTTGTCCATCTTCTACTCTTTTAACTCTTCCTATGTTCTCTCCTGTAGGACTTGCAGGTATTTCAATATTATCTAAAATTATTTTTTCTATGTTTCTTTCTATTTCATCATTTAATTTATATCCTTTAGAATTGAAAAATTTAATACCATTGTATTCTACTGGATTATGTGAAGCTGAAATTACTATTCCTGCATCAGCATTATATTCTCTTGTTAAATATGCAACCCCTGGTGTCGGTATAATACCTACAGATAAAACATCTACACCAACGGAACAAATGCCTGATATTAATGCAGCTTCTAACATATCTCCAGATATTCTTGTATCCATTCCTACAACTATCTTTGCATCCTTTTTCCCTTTAGTTAGTATATACGCTCCAGCTCTTCCCAATTTAAATGCTAATTCAGGAGTCAATTCCTTGTTTGCTATACCCCTAACTCCATCAGTTCCAAATAATCTTCCCATCAGCAAACCTCCTTATATAACTATACTATTTTATGATAACATATTGTGTGTATTGTAACAACTACCCATTTTAGTTCAAAATTGTTTTAATCTGAAGAAAAAAAAAGGTAAGGATTAAACCTTACCTTATATTCCAACACTCTTAAACCCTCTACCTTTTACTTCTTGTATATTGTTGATTGTCATAAAAGCATTAGGATCTACTTCTTCAATTATTTCTTTTAGTTTTCCAACTTGAGTTGATGTTACTATACAATAAATTACATTTTTATTATTCTTAGTATATCCACCTTCTCCTTTAAGGAAAGTAACTCCTCTGTGTAACTTCTTCTGTATCGCTTCTCCTAGCTCTTGAGATTTATCTGATATTATTATTACATTTTTCTTAGTGTCTAATCCTTCCTGTACCTTATCAACTATCTTATATGCTGTATATAATGCTATAAGTGTGTACATTGCTGGTTTTAATCCAAATAATGCTGAAGATGATGCTATAATTATTGTATTAACTCCCATTAATCCTGTTCCGATATTTATGTTATATTTTTTCTTAAATATTGCAGCTATTATATCTAATCCACCCTGTGATGTCCTGTTTCTAAACAACAATCCCATACCTAATCCATTTAGTATACCACCAAAAATAGCTGCAAGTAATATATCATCCATCATTATCAATTGGTCAATTCCTCTAGTTAACTCAAGTAAAAATGATAGGGTCAACATTGATATAAAACTATATGCTGTAAATTTTTTGTCTATAATTTTAGAACCGATTATAAAAATTGGTATGTTAATAAGAAATATAATAAGTCCTATTGGTAAATTAGTTAAAAAATGAATCATTATAGCTATTCCGCCAACTCCACCACTTAGCAAGTGATTTGGTACGAAAAAACCATTAAAAGCAATTGAGCAAAATAAGTTCCCCAATAAAATGAATATAATTTTACTTGAGTAATCCACTAAATTTGTAGAAGTAAAAGACATTCTTTTAGCAATTTGCAACTCACATAACCTCTTTTCATTCTAGGGGAAGACCCCTATTTTTTTTCAACATCATTATACTCCCTCTTATGTCGTATTGCAATATATTTATGAAATTTTATTTGTGAAAAAAATGAAACAAAAAGAACCGACCAAATTTGGTCGGTTTGTACTATTTTCTTACTAATTCTGCTCCTTTTTCGAGAGCTTTTTCGTTTAATGGAATTAAATGAGCTTTAGTTTTTCCAAACACTTTCTTTAAAGCTTCTAAAACTGATTCAACCTTAACAGCTTTAGTTAACTCTAAATAAGCACCTAGCATAACCATGTTAGCAACCTTACCATTTCCTAATTCTACTGCAATTTCATTCGCTGGAATATAGTAAGCGTTTATATCATCTCTTTCAGCTTTCCTATCTATTAATGAACTATTTATTAATAAGTTGCCACCCTTAACAACAAAACTTTCAAACTTGTCTAATGACGGTCTGTTCATAACTATAGCAGCAGTAGCTTCTGTTACTATAGGTGAACCTACTGGTTCATCTGAAACTATAACGTTACAGTTTGCAGTACCTCCACGCATTTCTGGTCCGTAAGATGGAAGCCATGATACATTTTTACCTTCTATCATACCTGCATAAGTCAATAGCTGACCCATTGACATAACACCTTGGCCACCGAATCCTGCCATTATTACTCTTTCTTCCATCTTATTTCACCTCCTCAGGTGTTCTGAAGTTTCCTAATGGATAATAAGGTATCATATTTTCTTCAAGCCACTTTAACGCTTCTGTTGGAGTTAATCCCCAGTTAGTTGGACAAGTTGAAAGAACTTCAACGATTCCGAATCCTTCACCTGCTAACTGAACTTCAAAAGCCTTCTTTATAGCTTTCTTAGCTTTTCTAATATTAGCAGGATTATGAACTGATACCCTCTCAACAAATTTAGCTCCGTGAATTGTAGCAAGCATTTCTGCTACCTTTAATGGTCTACCTGCATGATTTTCATCTCTACCATATGGAGCAGTTGTTGCTTTTTGTCCTACTAATGTTGTTGGAGCCATTTGTCCACCTGTCATACCGTAAATAGCATTATTAACAAATATTGTAGTTATTTTTTCTCCACGATGAGCAGCATGAATAATCTCAGCAGTACCAATTGAAGCTAAGTCTCCGTCTCCTTGATAAGTAAATACTACACTATCAGGATGAACTCTCTTTATACCAGTAGCAACAGCTGGTGCTCTACCGTGAGCAGCTTCATGCATATCACAGTTGAAATAATCGTAAGCAAAAACTGAACATCCAACTGGAGCTACACCGATTGCTTTACCTAATACATCTAATTCCTCTAAAACTTCAGCTACTAATCTATGAATAATACCATGCGTACAACCAGGACAATAATGGAATGGCTTATCTGTTAAACCCTTAGTCCTTTCGAAAACCTTAACCATTACCTTTCACCCCCTGCTATCTTCTTAATCTCAGCTACTATAGCGTCTGGCTCTGGTACCATACCACCTGTTCTACCATAGAAATAAACTGGTTTTCTACCGTTTATAGCTATCTTAACATCATCAATCATTTGACCAGTACTCATTTCTACTGTTAATATTCCTTTAGTTTTATCACTTATCTTTTCGAAAGCTTCATCTGGGAATGGCCATAATGTTATTGGTCTGATTAAACCAACTTTTAATCCTTCAGCTTCACACTTAGCTATAGCATTTTTAACAACCCTTGAAGTAGTACCATAAGCTACTACAACTACATCTGCATCTTCAAGGTTATAAGTTTCATATCTTACTTCATTTTCTTTTATAACTTTATATTTTTCTTCTAATCTCCAAACATGATCTTCTAATTCTTTTGGATCTATAAATAATGAATTTATAATATTTGGTTTTCTTTGTCCTTTTGTCCCAGTAGTTGCCCAATCCTTAGGTGGTAGATTTCTTTTCTTAGGCTCTTTAAATTCAACTGGTTCCATCATCTGACCGATCATACCGTCTCCTACAACCATTACAGGAATTCTGTATTGGTCAGCTACATCAAATGCTTCCATAACTAGATCAACAGTTTCTTGTAATGTAGCAGGTGCATATACAACTGTTCTATAGTCTCCGTTTCCACCACCTCTAGTGGATTGATAATAGTCAGATTGAGCAGGTTGAATACCTCCTAGGCCAGGGCCTCCTCTAACTATATTAACAATTACACAAGGTAATTCTGCACCAGCTATATATGAAATACCTTCTTGTTTTAATGCTATACCAGGGCTTGATGAAGAAGTCATTACTCTTGCACCAGCTCCTGCTGCACCATATACCATGTTTATTGCAGCTACCTCACTCTCAGCTTGTAAAAATACCCCACCAACTTTTGGTAGCTCTCTAGCCATATATTCAGGAAGCTCATTTTGTGGTGTAATTGGGTAACCGAAGAAATATTTACAACCAGCTTTAATAGCTGCTGCACCTATGGCTTCGTTACCTTTCATTAAAATCTTAGCCATTTATTTCCCCTCCTTAATAATTATTCTTCTATTATTCTCTCAACTTCTATAACAACATCAGGACAAATTGTTGCACAGTTTCCACAGCCTATACACTTATCCATTTCGATAACTGTAGCTGGATGGTAACCTTTAATATTAATCTTTTCTTTGTTCATTACAACAATGTTAACTGGACATGCAGTTGTACATAATTCACAACCCTTACATAAATCTTCTTTGAATGTTACCTTTCCTCTAGCTTTAGCCATTTACAACCCTCCCATTTTTAAATTTAAAATTGAAAATTTAAAATGTAAAATTATTGAATTCATAAAATTTTTAGATATATTAAATATTAATTTTACATTTTCAATTTTACATTTTTAATTCGATTGCATGTAGTGCAATCAAAGCATCCATTCTTCCCTCATATAAAGCGTTATTGGAAAGATTTCACCTTTAAGGTTTGACGGAAGTTCTTTAGCAACATGTTCTAAAGCAACTATATATTTAATTGGAATATTCAATTTTTTCGATACTTCCTCAGCCAATTTTTGCCCCTTGAGAACATCTTCTACAGTAGTACTTTTAAGTAGATGCGTATTGTTAATAAGCCCTGTTACTTTTGCTCTTGAAGCCCTTTCAATTTCCCTCAAGTACTTTATAGTATTCTCTACTTCCTGAGTTTCAGGTCTATTAGCATTTATTACAAAGAACATATCATATTTACCTTCTTTGAAATAATTATGATATCTTCCAAGAGCTCTAGCTCCAACAGGGTCCCCACCTACATCTAGTACTACATCATAACTTTCATTTTGTAATGGAGCAAAAATCTCAGCAGATACAGCAGGTACATCCGCCGCTAAAGCATTAATTGAGCTTCCTATTACTTTGATTCCCATTTCAGATAATAAACTTTCCTTTTCTCTACTTCTAAAATATGGATTAACAACATCTAAATCAGCTAATGCAACTTTTCTACCATAATTAGCTAATTTAACTGCATAGTTTACTGCAAACTCTGTCTTTCCACTTCCATAATGTCCTGTTATAATTCTGATTCTCTTATCATTTAGCATAAAATTCACCTCTAACTGTATACCTTTGCTTCCTCTTCTCCTCTTAATACTCTTAATCCACCTTCTGCTAGAGCTATCATTTCATCTTCCCCTGGATATACAAACACCTTAGAAATAAAGCTTACTCTATCTATAATCCACTTTGTAAATTCTTTATCGTAAGCTATACCACCAGTTAGTATTATCCCATCAACTTTTCCTTCTAATACAGCAGCTAAACTTCCAATTTCTTTGGCAACTTGGTAAGCCATAGCTTTATACACTAATTCTGCCTTTTTATCTCCATTTTTTATCATTTTAACTACTTCTCTAGCATCATTTGTTCCAAGATATGCAACTAATCCACCATTACCTTTAATTTTCTTCTTCATTTCTGCTAATGTGTATTTTCCTGAGAAGCAAAGTTTAGCTAAATCTCCTACTGGAAGTCCTCCAGTCCTTTCTGGTGAAAATGGTCCTTCACCATCTAACGCATTGTTAACATCTACAACTCTACCTTTTTTATGAGCTCCTACAGAAATTCCTCCTCCTAGATGAGCTACTATTAAGTTTACTTCATTGTAGCTCTTTCCTAATTCTTTCGCTGCTCTTCTAGCTACAGCCTTTTGATTTAATGCATGGAAAATACTCTTTCTTTCTATTTCAGGCATACCTGATATTCTAGCCACATCTTCCATTTCATCAACAACAACTGGGTCAACAATAAATGCTGGTATGTTTAACTGAGATGCTATTTCATGTGCTAAAATACCACCTAAGTTTGAAGCGTGTTCACCAAGAACACCAACTTTTAAATCTTCAAGCATTCTTTCATTTACTTTATAAGTTCCACCGGCTATTGGCTTAAGTAATCCACCTCTACCAACTACAGCGCTTAATTTAGTTAAATTAATGCCTTTTTCATTTAGTGTTTCAAGTATAATATTTTTTCTGAATTCATATTGATCATATATTTTTTCATATTTTGCTAATTCTTCAGTAGAATGTCTTAAAGTCTCTTCTAAAACTGGCTTTTCATTGTCATATATAGCTATTTTTGTAGAAGTTGAACCAGGATTTATAATAAGCAATCTGAATACTTCGCTCATATTTACTCTCCTTTCTATTTATTTAGTAGCCATTAATACACCAAGAGCAATTGAATTTAACTTAGCACTTTCGCTATCAGCTCTTGAAGTTAAAACTACAGGAGCTTTTGCACCTACAATCACACCTGCATTTTGTGCCTTTGATAAGAATACTAAAGCTTTATAAAGCACATTACCTGCTTCAATATATGGCATTAACAATATATCAGCATCTCCAGCTACAGGATGTTCTATTCCTTTATGCTTAGCAGCTTCTTTTGATATTGCATTGTCTAATGCAAAAGGTCCCCCAACAATACATCCTGTAATCTCACCATTTTTATTCATTTCTACTAGTTTTTCCGCATCAACAGTAGCAGGCATCTTAGGATTTACCTTTTCTTTTGCACAAATTACTGCTACCTTTGGATTTTCAATATCTAGTGAATGAGCTACAAATACTGCATTTTCGATGATTTGTTTTTTCTGTTCTAAATTTGGAGCTATATTCATAGCTGCATCTGTTACAAATAAAATCTTATCGTAAGTTTCAATATCAAATACTGCAACGTGACTTAATACTTTACCTGTTCTAAGCCCTATTTCTTCATCTAAAACAGCTTTTAGTATTATTGAAGTATCCACTAATCCTTTCATTACCATATGAGCCTTGCCACTACTTACAAGCTCAACAGCTTTTCTTGAAGCTTCTTTTAAATCTTTTAAGTCTATCACTTCAAAATCATCTAAATTCATTCCAATTTCATCAGCTATTTGAGTTATTTTCTCCTTATCACCAACTAATATTGCATCAGCTATTCCCATTTCTTTAGCTTGTTTAACTGCGATAAGAACTTCCTTATCTTGTGCAGCTGCTACTGAAATAGTTTTAGGTCCTCTTTCTTTAGCTAACCTTAAAACATCTTCAAAACCTCTAATCATCTATTTTCACCTCGTTTTCATATATTTTTTCTTTCTCCTTACCTGAAAGCACTCTTAAAACTCCTTCATTTAATGCTTCCATCTCATCTTCACCCGGATAAACAATAACAGGTGCTATAAAGCTAACCATATTCTTAATATAATCTGTTAATAAATCAGAATATGCTAATCCTCCTGTCAAGATAATTCTATCAACCTTACCTTCTAAAACAGTTGCCATAGCACCTATTTCTTTTCCGATTTGGTAAGCCATTGCATCAAATACTAATTTAGCCTTCTTATCTCCATTTTTAATCATTTCAACTACTTCTTTGGCATCATTAGTTCCTAAGTATCCTACTAAGCCACCTTTTCCTCTAAGCTTAGTTTTAATTTCCTTGTAAGTATATTTTCCTGAATAACACATCTTTATCAAATCTCCTACAGGAAGTCCTCCCGTTCTCTCTGGTGAGAAAGGCCCCATTTCATTTGCATTGTTTACATCAACTATTTTACCTTTTTTAACAGGTGCTACTGAGATACCTCCGCCAAGATGAGCAACTATTAAGTTTAGATTTTCTAGCTCTTCACCTAATTCTTCAGCCGCTCTATGCGATACAGCTTTAATATTTAATGCATGTAATAATGATCTTCTTGGTATTTCGGGCATGCCTGAAATTCTAGCTATATCATCAAATTCATCAACTGCAACAGGATCTACTATGTATGCTTTAATCCCTTCTTTATCTGCTATACCTTTTGCTAACATTCCACCTAAATTTGAAGCGTGTTCACCTTGCACTCCTACTTTTAAATCATCAATCATCTTTTCTGTTACTAGGTATGTCCCCCCAGGCATTGGACGCAGTAGTCCTCCTCTACCTACAACAGCAACCAAAGATGAAGTTTCAATTCCCTCTTCTTCTAGCCAGTCCATTATAAGTTTAAGTCTATATTCATACTGATCTGTTATTTTGTCAAATTTCTCTAAATCACTTGCCTTGTGCTCAATTTTCTTTAGGATAACCTTTTCCTTTCCCTGATAAATAGCAACTTTCGTTGAAGTTGAACCAGGATTAATAGCAAGTACATATTTCCTTTCCATAACTTCACCCCTATATTTTTTCTAACGTTTATTGTATGCAATATATATGCCAACTATAATGTTGAAAGAATCTTTTAGAAGTAAAAGCTAGAACAATCTATTTAACATAAACAAAGCTGTAAAGGATAAACCTTTATAGCTTTTAATGATTCTATCCTAAATTTATTATGCAAAATTTTGCATGCATTTTTTTGCATAGTCCGTTTATTTTGCATTTTTTTGCACACTAATTTATGTTGTATTTTTCCATTTTATAGTATAAGCTTCTAATAGAAATTCCTAAAGCTTTAGCTGTTTTAGTTTTATTATTTTTATACTTCTTAAGAGTTTTAATTATTAATTCTTTCTCTAATTTCGATACAGCTTCTTCTAATGTGATATCTTCTAAATCATCAATATCTTCAGTTTGGACTAGATTTTGTTTATCATATTTAACATAAGAATCTATCAATGGTATGTGTTTAACATCAATAACACTCTCACAATGTTTCATGTTTATTATTGCTCTACCAATAATATTTTCTAGCTCTCTAACATTCCCTGGCCAATCGTGTTTTTTTAGAATATCCAATGCTTCTTTAGTGATATCATTAATCCTTCTACCATATTCCTGATTAAATTTTTTAATAAAATGTATAACTAAAAGATATATATCATCTTTTCTATAGCGCAATGCAGGAATGTTAATCGGTATAAAATTTAACCTATAATATAAATCTTCTCTGAATCTTCCTTCCTCAACAGCCTTTTCTAAATCCAAATTTGTAGCAGTAATTATTCTAACATCTATAGGTATAGGTTTTGTACCTCCTACCCTTACAATCTCCTTTTCCTGTAAAACCCTTAAAAGTTTAGCTTGTGTATTTAAGCTTATATCTCCAATTTCATCTAAAAAGATAGTACCGCCGTTTGCCTGTTCAAATAATCCCTTTTTACCACCTTTTTTTGCTCCTGTGAAAGCTCCTTCTTCATATCCAAACAATTCACTTTCAAGTAAATTTTCACTTAAAGCCGCACAATTAACTCTAACAAACTGACGAAATTTTCTATCGCTTTCATTATGGATTGCATGAGCAAATAACTCTTTACCTGTACCACTTTCACCTCTTAATATAACTGTAGCTGGAGTGCTTGCTGCCTTTTTAGCTTTCTCAATCGCCTTAAGTATTAATTCATTTTGTCCAACAATATCATCAAAAGTATATTTAGCTTCTAGCTTTCTAATTATCTGCTTTGCTGCATTTAGCTCTTTATTTAGCTTTATAATTTCAGATACATCATGCAAAACTCCGACGCTGCCTCTTAATTCTCCATCAACTATAATTGGTGCAGCTGTAGCTATTACTTCTCTTTTATTTGGTCCTACGATTAATCTAGCATTTCTTATAGGCTTTTTAGTAGCTAAGACTTTCATATGAACACTCTGTCCTTCTACTAAATCTATAGTCGCAGGTTTCCCTAATATATCTTCTTCACTCAAGCCAGTAAGCTCAGTATATGCAGGATTGACCATAACATTTATTCCATTTTGATCTACTACCGAAATAGCATCTTGTGTAGAATTAAAAATAGCTTCAAGCATGCTCTGTATTTCTTTTAAATTTGTTATCTGGGTAGCTAAATCTAATATTTCTGTAACATCTCTAAAAACAGCTACAGCACCTATTATTTCTCCATTTTCATCCTTTACAGGCATTCTGTTAGTAATTATTTTTATGTTACCTAAGTCTTGTTGCCTATTTAATTCATAATCTCCAGTTTCTAATATATGCATAAGTCTTGTATTTAATATAACTTCATTTACGGGTTTACCCAAAGCATATTTACTGTCAATACCTGTTAGTTTTTCAGCAGCTTTATTAAATAAAGTTATTATTCCTTGCTTATCTACTGCAATCATTGCATCATGGGTAGAATCAAGTATTACTTCTAATTCTCTTCTCAAATTAGCCCACCTCATGTTTAAAAAGTTGAATTTTCATCTGTTCTCTTTTTTAAATATATCTTAAAAACCTTCGGATTTAATTTTATTATTTCTACTTTAGAAGGCTTTTTTATTTCTATATCTACATTATGAAGTCCTTCTTTTAAGTTATCAAGATTAGCACTTATTTTTATATCATCTTTAGTTAATGCATTCATAGTGCTTTCAACAGCTGTAAAAGTAACTGTTAGCTTTTGATCAGATTTATCTTTGTCAATTTCTAACTCTGTATCTAAATTGATAAAGTTAATCTCATCTATATCAAACTCAAATGTCTTTTCAACTTTCTTTTCAATCTCTACTTTAACATTTACTGAATCATTTCCATCAACTACTTCAATTCCATCAGGTAAAATTAAAGGTGTTATTTTGCTTATACTCTTTGCAATATAATCGACATTTACAGGCTCTGTTTCTATTACTTTTATATCTTTTATTACTTCCTCTGAACCTCTAATTTTTACATGGTCGGGCTCTGAAATAACATTTATTATTTCATATCCTATCAAAGGTGTGCCTGTGATTCGTGGTTTGATCGGAACATCTTTCACCTTTAATATAGGTATTTTTACATCTACAATATTTGGTTCTTTAATAATACCTTCTACCTCTTTACCTCTATCATTTACAGCTTTCAAAGGTACGCTTGTAATTATATCTTCAGTTGAATTATTTAAATTTACATATGCAATAACATTTGTTACTGAATTAACCCATGTTCTCGGCCCTTTAATATAAACTGTGCTTGGCTTTACTATTCCTTTTCCTGCACTATATCCCACACCTTCTTTTCCCGTTAATCTCAATATAACGGGTTTTTGTTTCTGCACAATTTTATCGAATTTAAAAACTACCTGTTTAGGATAATAATCTTCTATTTCTATTCTACTATCATGAGTCCTTACTTCAATATCAACTCTATGCGAACCTTCTTTATATCCACTCAAATCAGCCTGTGCGATTATATCATCTGCAGTTATATCTATTAATTCTTTTCTTCTGCCAGATAGCTTAACTTTTACTGTTACCTCTTTAGGTTCCATAAGAGTTATGCCTGAAACCTGCAAAGTATCAAGATTTATCAGTTCTACTTTTATGTTCTCGATTTCTTTCGTTATTTTAGGATTTACATCACTCATAACATAAGTCCATAATATAACTGCGAAAAAAACGGCTATTATTTTTATAGTAATATTCCTATTCTTGCTTCTCGCCATTTTTTATCCTCCATCTAATAAATAGTCCGCGTCTCATTTCATTAGTAATATAAATATCCTCTAATATTTTTTCTAACGTTTTAATATCAACATAACGAGAAAGTTTCCCATTATCAGCAATTGATATAACACCAGTTTCTTCTGAAACTATTATAGCCAAAGAGTCTGATTTTTCAGTTATCCCTAGTGCTGCTCTATGTCTTGTACCTAATTCTTTGCTAAGATTCATATTTTCAGTTAATGGCAAAAAACATCCTGCAGCTTTTATAATATCGTCTTTTATTATTACCGCACCATCATGCAGCGGAGTATTAGGTATAAAAATATTAATTAAAAGACCACTTGATACTTTTCCATTAATTAAAGTACCGGTTTCTACTACTTCATTTAAACCCGTTGTTCTTTCTAACACTATTAAAGCTCCTATTTTCTGCCTTGATAAAGATGCCACAGCTTCTAATATTTCGTTTATAACATTACGAATGTTCTCATCTTCTATTTCAATAATTGTCTTCGTTAAAAATCTACTTCTGCCAATATACTCTAATGCTCTTCTTAATTCTGGTTGGAAAACTATAAGAAGGGCTATTACTCCAACTGTCATGGTTTTTTCAAGAATCCAATTTATAGTAAACAATTGCAGCCATTCACTTATTTTCGTAGCGACTAGTAAGACTATGATACCTTTAATTAACTGTTCAGCTCGTGTCTCTCTAATAAGCATAAAGAGCTTATAAAAAGCAAAAGCCACTATAGCAATATCTATAATATCTCTTATCCTAATATTTATAAATAGTTCCTTTAAAAACTGCATTTTAACACCCCTGGATATTTTTCTACCTAAATAAAATTATACAATATATATTACCTGGTATAAATACATAAACAATATTTTGGGTATAGTGTTCTACTGTAGTTTACTTTGATTAATTGTACTCATTGTAGCTTTATAAGATATTTTTAACTTATTTAACAAATTTTCAGAAATTCCTTCTACTTTTTCATTTAAATAATCAATTGTCGGTAAAATTTCATATTTGTATTTCCCAGCAGAAATATATCTATTTACCCAAGTAGGGATATATTCTACATTTTTAATTCTCGTACTATTTTGTGCAAAATCTTTTTCTAAATGAATCTTAACTATTACCCCATCTTCAGTATATCTGTTTTTTATAGTTTCATATCTTTGATTAGAAATAAAGTTACCCATAGAATATATCACATATTTTACTTGTCCATTTATTGTTTTTAACTCAGCTTTCTGTATAACATGAGGATGACTGCCTAATATAATATCTGCTCCCCAATTAAACATTTTTTCTGCTAATGAAATTTGGAATTCGGATGGTTTTCTCTGATATTCGTTACCCCAATGGATAATTATTACTACAATATCTGCTTTTTCTTTTGCAATCCTTATATCCTCTTTAATCTTATCTTCATCTATAAAGTTAATCATATATTTCAATTCTTCTTCTGTTAGTCTTGATTCAAGTCCATTACAACCATAGGTATATGACATAATAGCAACTTTAATACCTTTAACATCTTCAATAAGTACTTCTTTTCCAGGTTCTTTATATGTACCAACATTTTTTAGCCCAAATTCATGTATATTTTCTATTGTTTCAACTAATCCTTCCCTACCTGCATCTAAGCTATGGTTGTTCGCTGTTGATAAGATATCAAATCCTATATCTCTAAGTGTCTTTATAGCTGATTTGGGGGTATTGAAAGTAGGATAGCCTCTAAAGCCGTGTTCTGGACCTGCAGTTACTGTTTCAAAATTACCTATAGCTAAATCTGCACTTTCAATGTATTTTTTTACTGATTTAAACATATCATCGAAATTATATACTCCATTTTTTACGTCTAGTGCACTTTTTAGCTGAGGAGTGTGAAACATTATATCTCCAGTTGCTACAATAGTTGCTTGAACTTTGTAATTTTGTTTAAGCTGCATTTCTAATACTTCATCAGGCTTTTTATAATATACAATTTTATTTTTAGGGCTTGTCTCATATTTATCTGTAATATACCCTGTTAAAAAGAGAAAAACAAATAAAAAAAATATAGAAATGCTCAAAATTAATCTTTTTCTTTTCATATAAGTCACCTTTACTGTTTTTATTCTTCCTAATTCTATTTTAAACCTTTTATTCCTGTTTGTTAATTAAATTATTTTTTTTATTTATTCTATTAAACCTTTCTCCTGATTCAATTATATATCTGTTCAATTTAGCCTGGCTGTTTTTCCAAATATATATTATATACGGAATAAATAGTATTGCTAAAACTGGTACTCTAGACATCAATATAAAGTCAAATATACCGTGAATAATAACTGGTATAAATAAAGATTTTTTTAGATTTAATTCTCTTTCTGTCAAATTATTTGTAAATTTTGATATTGAAAGATAATAACCCATAGTTACTGCAAAAATTGCATGGGCCGGTACTGAAAGTATCCCTCTGTATAGACCAACATAAGAGTTGTAACTAAACCTAAAAACTACATACATAACATTTTCAACAGTAGCGAAACCTAGAGCTGAAAATATAGAATATACTATACCGTCTAGCTTTTCATCAAAGTATTTACTATTATATACAAGTCTTAGTACCACTTCTCTCTTGAAAAACTCTTCTGTAAAACCCGCAACTACAAATGCTGTATAAAATGCACTTAATATCCCAGTAAAAAAATTAAAAGAAGCTAAAAATCTTTCTACTATAATAGTCGGAATTACAGATAAAGCTCCAAATATAAATGTTTTAAACAAAAGAGATATTGGTTCTCTATCATATCTATCACTAAGATAAACTGCATATGCAATTGATATTGCTGGAGTTATGGCTATTATAAAAAGTCTTACAAACAAATCTTTCATCCTCTCAAAATACATGCACATTTTTATTTATATTATTTACAATAGAACCTATGTTATACGTTTCTACGAAAATAAAAAAGAGAGTATCTATCTACTCCCTTATCATTATCGTAATCTATTTAAATCGAAGATTTTGTCATCTTTTCTTGTATTCAAATCTTACCATTTTGCTCTTTTTTGAAAAAATCCCCTTTTTAGTCATTGCTCCTTGTATAAAGCAGAATATTCCAAGACCTAAAAAAACATCTCCTATACTTATCATTTTAGGAAATGGATATGGTTTTACTAATGGTATAATATCTCCTAAAATAGGAAATCTAGTAGACTCAGTTATTAATGTATGTGTTATAATCATATCATTTTTTAGCATTTCTAGATTAGATATTAAATTTGCCGCTTTTAATCCTTCAGGTGATACAGGCATTCTACCACCATTTGCAACAATAACTATAAAATTAAGAAGTGTTCCAATAAAGACTAATATCATAGATTTGTTTTTAAAATTAAGTATAAGTCCAATAAAGATTAAAATATAAGATAAACTATGTACATAAACAAAATATTTATCAACAAAAGTGCTTATTACTCCAATATTTTTTATTTTTAAATACACACTTGCAAATTCAATAATAAAACCTAAAACAAAAAGATACCAACCTCTAATCTGTACTTTCCCGATATTTTCTAGTTTTCCCCCTCTAACCTTACCTACAACTAGAGAAGTTGCCATTGACTCAATTAGCATTAGCTAGCATCTCCTTCTCGTCTTCATTTCTCATTATCTTCACAAACATCTTGGCAAATTCTGGATTGAACTGTGTTCCAGCATTTTTTTCAATCTCACTAAGTGCTACTTCTTTTGACAATGCCTTTCTATAAGGTCTATCAGATGTCATTGCATCATATACGTCTGCTATTGCAAGTATTGCTGCTTCTGCAGGTATTTCATTTTCTTTAAGTCCATCAGGATATCCTTTCCCATCATATCTTTCGTGATGATGTCTTACTATATCTGAAACTTCTTTCAAAAAGTTAACTCCTTTTAATATTTCAGCACCTATTGATGGATGCTTTTTTATTTTTTCATACTCTTCATCAGTAAGTTTACCTGGCTTCTTTAATATTTGGTCATCAATGCCTATTTTCCCTATATCATGCAAAATTGCTGCATTTTTTATATTTTCAATTCTTCTATCAGAAAGGTCCAATGCTTTGGCTAACTTAACTGCATATTTACCTACTCTTTCAGCGTGCCCCCTAGTATATGCATCTTTTGCTTCCATCGCATTTGTAAGAGCTTGAATAGTCTCCATATACACATGCCTCATATCCATATATAATTTATATGAATATCTTGCTAATAATAGTGGGCTAAAAAATATCATTACGGCAAAAGCACCATATGAAATATAGGCTAAAGCAATTATTAAACCTAATGTTCCTATAGCAGTAGTATTAGGTATAAAGCCTTTAAGATTTTTCATCCACATTTTTATAAGACTTTGACCACTTAGTATCGACATTAACTCTGCCATTATTACAGTATTTAAAAGAATATATACAATAACAGCTAATAAGATTGGTAATGGATTAGTTATAAAACTACTTAATCCTATAATACCTCCCGTTTTAATATATACAATTCCTGCTAAACCAGTTGTAATAACAATCTGAGAAACATTAAATATAGTCTTATATATTGGAGTATTAAATAAATGTACATAACCTCTACCTGGTACTTTTACCGTTCTTAACAGAACTCCTGTAGCTGTTACTAACGCTCCAATCAAAGGTCCACCTACTATAATAGAAGCTAAACTTACAGCAAAACCAACAGAAACAGCCGCCCCATTAATTAATTGAATTAACAAGGATTCTGAAACTACTGAGAGTATACTAAAGAAAAGTAACCCCTTCATACTGTATACATCAAAGCTATGTATCATAAAAACCATCATAGCCACAGCAAGCAAACATAAAAATAAAATATATAACTTCAATTTATTTGGTATTTGCGACATGTCAATCCTCCTTGCCTCAAAAGAAAAGGCCGGCTAAGTATTAAACTAAAACCAAGTAAAGTTTGCCCCACTTGCTAATATTAAAGCTAATAAGCTTGTTAATACCATTAATACTTTTTTCATCGAATATAGCCCCCTTTAAGTATATACTCTGTTGGTTCGCTATTCCAACAGGCTATACTCGCTTCGCTAAAGAGAAAAAAAGTCAAAATAAAAATAAAAGTTAGCCGGCCTAATTACCACTGTAATGTCTAATAATACTTCTATTTATTGCATCTAATGTTGCCTTTACTACTGCTTCTTTTTTGTCTCTATTGACAAAAGCACAACCTGATAGCAGCTTTTCATGGTTAGTAGTAACAAAGGTAATAGCTGATACTACAACCTCTCGTCCTGCTAACCCAACAGTTTTTATATCCTCAAGTATAAAGTTATCTTCAATTCCTAAGAATTTCTCAACTGCCTTTAACGTAGCAGTTCCTAGAAGTCTTTGAGAGTTTGAAACAGTATTTACTCCTGATATTTCTCCTTCAAAAATCTCTTCATCTTTTTCTAATATAACTTTAATAAATACTTTTGTCCCTGATGTCGAAAACTCAATTGCTTTGAGCTTTAATCTAAAATCCTTATTTTCAGCTACTTTTTCATCAATTTGAGCAATACTTATTTTTTTATGATCTATATCTAACCCAAATCTTGATATTAAACCTGACTGCACATCTCTAGAAATTTGTTTTGGACTTCTTTTTGTATCTGAAAGTATATGTATCTCTTGAATGCTACCGTTTTCATCAGCAACAATTTTACATGAAAGAACAGATTTAATCTGACTAATAAATTGTTCTATATCCTTTATAATCATATTATCACCTTCGCTTGTTTTTTGGACTAACTTATTTATTCTACAAGATATTATTTTTTCCTTTATTTTTTGTTTAATTTATTAAAAAAATTAAAAACATCCCGAAACGGGATGTTTGCAAATATTTTTATATTATTTTTTACATTATTTACTAAAAGTTTTAAACTTCTCAGTTTTAACACCACAAATCGGACATTTTTCAGGAGCTTCTCCTTCTACAGTATAACCACAAATTTCACATACATGTAAATCTCCAAATTCTACATCTTTACCAGAATCTACAGCTTCTTTTGCCTTAGTAAAAAGAGCTGCATGTGTTTTCTCTGCCTCATATGCATATTGCATTGAGATTGTAGCTTTTTTCTCTCCTTGCATTTTAGCTACTTCTATAAAAGCAGGATACATCTGCTCAACTTCAAAATTCTCTCCATCTATAGCTCCTTGTAAGTTCTCTGAAGTACTACCTAAACCAAATCCAGCTCCTGCTGTAACTGAAAAGTCACCTTTTTCATCTTTTAAAGCCTTAAAATGGCTCGTAGCATGAATTTCTTCAGCGAATGATATTGCTCTGAATAATCTTGCTACGTTACTGAATCCTTCGTCTTCTGCTTTAGCTGCCCATACTTTATATCTCATATGAGCTTGACTTTCTCCACCATATGCTGAACGTAAGTTTGTTGCTGTCATTGCATTCATCTAAATACCCCCTACCCTATTTTTCTTGTCCGTCTTATTAATACCCATATAAAAAACCTTTAAACAATTTTTTAAAAATAAAAGAGGGAACAAAGTCCCTCTTTCAATACTAAATAAATAAGTTAACATTTGATTCTTCAGCTGCTCCTAAGAAACTTGCAACTCCTCCTATTTCTACACCATCTATTAACTCTTCTTTAGTTATTCCCATTACATCCATAGACATATTACATGCAACTAATCTTACACCTTGATTCTTAGCTTGTTCAATCAATTCTTCTAATGAAGAAATATTTTTCTTCTTCATTACACTTCTTATCATTTTAGCACCAATGCCCATCATGTTCATCTGTGATAGTTTTAACTTTTTACTTCCTCTTGGCATCATCATACTAAACATTTTATCCATAAAGCCTTTTTGTACTTTTACCTTCTCTGGTTTTCTTAATATGTTAAGTCCCCAGAATGTAAAGAACATTGTAACCTTTCTACCCATAGCAGCTGCTCCATTTGCGATTATAAATGAAGCTATTGCTTTATCTAAATCTCCACTGAATACAATTATTGATTTACCGTCATTTGCAGCTTGTACTACATTGCTAGTATTATTCTCTTTTGCAGCAATATTTCCACCTGTACCTTTTCTAATAAAAGCTACAAATTCTTTAGGTCTTTTTTCTGTCTTTATCAAAGTATTACCAGTTCTTTTGCACCAAGTTTTTATATCATTTACAAATCCAGGGTCTGTTGCAGTTACTTCTAGAATATCTCCATTTTCTAATGTCTTCATTCTCTCATATACCTGCATTATCGGTCCTGGACACTGCAAGCCGCAAGCATTCAACTTTACAGTTTTCCCTTCTAGTTTATTTACATCTATTTCTTCTGGCTCTCCATCTTCATTGAAATCTACATTAGAATCACAAGTAACTCCTCCACATTTTGAAGCTCCATCTTCATCTTGACAGAAGATACAACTATAAGTTGTATATCCTCCACTTAAATTCTTAACCTTCTTAAAGCCATTTTGTTTTAAAATTCTAGCTGCTAAATACCCTCTAAGTCCTATAGCACAATATGTTATTATTAATTTTTCTTTATCTAATTCATTCAATCTATCCCTTAACTCATCTAATGGTATATTAATTGAGCCTTCAATATATCCTAATTCTCTTTCAATTTCATCTCTAACATCAAGAATAATTACTTCGTTTTTATCTAATTTTTCTAACTCATTGCACATTATAACATCTACGTCTCTTTTTAGTATGTTTTCTGCTGTAAAACCTACCATGTTTACAGGGTCTTTTGCTGATGAGTAAGGTGGTGCATAAGCAAGTTCTAATTCCTTAAGGTCGTAAATTGTACCTCCAAATCTTATTGCAGATGCAATAACATCTATTCTCTTATCTACACCATCATAACCTACTATTTGAGCACCTAATATTTTTCCTTTTAAGTTAAATATTAATTTGATTGTCATTGGTATTGCTCCAGGATAGTATCCTGCATGTGATTTTGAATGTATAAGCGCTATTTTGTAATCTTTACCATATTTTTTGCCCATTCTGTTTAATATCTTTTCGTTATTGCCAGTTGAAGCAACTGTTAAATCAAATACTTTTGCTATTGAAGTACCTTGTGTTCCTTTGTATTTTTCTGATCTACCTGCAATATTATTTGCTACTATTCTACCTTGTTTATTTGCAGGTCCAGCTAGTGGTATCATAGTCTTAGAACCATTTACAAAGTCAACTACTTCAATTGCATCTCCTATAGCAAAGATATTTTTATCTGATGTTCTTAGATACTCATCAACAATTATTCCGCCTCTTTGGTTAACCTCAAGGCCACAATCTATAGCTAATTTACTGTCCGGTCTTACTCCGATCGCAAGTATTACTATATCAGCATCTAAAGTCTTACCGCTTTGAAGTGTTACTTTAGTTACGCCATCTTTATATTCAAATTCTTTAACTCCATCTTTTAGATATAATTTTACATTTTTAGATCTAATATGTTGATGAACAATCTGAGCCATATCAAAATCAATAGGACCCATAACTTGGTCTGCCATTTCTACAATAGAAACTTCCAAACCTCTATCATAAAGGTTTTCTGCCATTTCTATACCGATAAATCCACCACCAACAACTACTGCACGCTTAGGCTTTTTATTATCTATATATTCCTTTATCGCATCTGTATCAGGTATATTTCTTAAAGTAAATATATTAGGTGAATCAATACCTGGAATAGGTGGTTTAATTGGGCTAGCACCTGGAGATAATACTAAATAATCATATGATTCCTTATATACTTTTCCGCTATTTAAATCTTTTACTTTTACTTCTTTTTTCTCTCTGTCTATTGATAATACTTCGTTTTTCACTCTTACATCGATGTTAAATCTCGATTTCATTTTTTCTGGAGTCTGAACTAATAAAGCATCTCTTTGCTCAATTGTACCGCCAATATAATAAGGTAAACCACAGTTTGCAAATGAAATATGCTCACCTTTTTCAAACATGATGATTTCAGCAGTTTCATCGAGCCTTCTAAGTCTTGCTGCCGTAGAAGCTCCTCCAGCCACACCACCTACAATTAAAACTTTTTTTGACATAAAAATTCCTCCTTGTTAATCTTTTAATTAATATATATTAATAATTAAATTGTATTGTTAAAAAAAATACAAAATTGAGCATGAAAAGCAAATTAAAATATAGCTTTTAAAATTTTCTTAACATCTTCGTTAACTAAATAGTATTTAATCTCTACACCATGTCTCCTGCCTTCAACAACACCAGCTGCTTTTAACTTTGCTAAATGTTGTGATATTGTTGATTGAGGCATGTTTAAACAATTTTGTATTTTAGTTACATTGCATCCTTCTTCGTCTAAAAGCCCTTTAACTATACATAATCTTACTGGATGTGCAATAGCCTTTAATATATCAGCTTTTTTAGTTAATTCCTCGATTTGATTTACTATTTCTTTTATAAGTCATCACCTCGTTCTATCTGTATATTTTAATATTACAATATATAAAAGAAATTGTCAATTTTATTCTATTCATATTGTTTAATTTATGGTAGAATAGTATAAGCACACCTAAATTCAAATATCACTTCATAAATTCTTTCATTTCTCTAAAAACTAAATCACATATTTTTCAAATTTCTTCTTATAAATATTACATATACTGATCCCTACTTTTTTTGATAAATTTTCAGAAAATAATACATGGAGGTGATTCTACTGAAAAAATTAGAATTTAATAAAATAGACATAAAAACTAAACTGTATATAATGCTTATACTGCCAATTTCTTTTATATTACTGGCACTTATTATTGATACTCCAACTAATATAGTAAATGGAATTTTCAAAATAATAATTCATCCAGATGTTCTTATAACAGATTATATTAAAGTCGGTGGATTAGGTGCTGCTTTAATTAATTCCGCTATTCTTACTCTAGTGAATATTTATATTATATGGAAACTTAAAATAAATATTAATGGGCCAGTTATAGCAGCTATTTTTATAATCATGGGTTTTGCTTTTTTCGGAAAAAATATTTTTAACGTTTGGCCTATTTATATTGGAGGATATATTTATTCTAAATATCAAAAAACAAATTTCAAAAATGTCATATTGATTACTATGTTTGCAACTGCATTATCTCCTTTAGTAAATGAATTTGCTTACGGGTTAAACCTTCCTATTCCTATTGGTATATTATTAGGTATTTTGGTAGGAATATTAGTTGGATTTATAATTCCTCCACTTTCAGCACATATGCTAAGAGTACACGATGGTTACAATCTATATAACATAGGATTTGCAGCAGGTTTTATTGGAACAATAATTATGTCAATTATGAAAAGTTATGGTTTCATCGTAGAAAACCAAATTATACTTTCTAATGAACACGACATACTTCTAAAAATATTTTTTACTGTATTTTTCTTAACATTAATTACATTAGGTTACTTTTTTAATAACAAAAGCTTTAAAGGTTATAAAAAACTGCTTTGGTTTACTGGAAGACTTATTACAGACTTTACACTACTAACAGGCTTTGGTTTGACTTTAATTAATATGGGCTTAATGGGGCTTATAGGCATAATTTATGTTATAATATCAGGTGGGGTAATTAATGGACCTGTTATAGGTGGATTGTTAACTCTTGTCGGTTTTTCATCTTTTGGTAAGCATCCTAAAAACTCTATACCAATTTTATTAGGTGTATTATTAGGCAGTGTTTTAATCACAAAAAAGATAACCCCAACTATTCTAATAATTACTGGTCTATTTGGAACTAGTATGGCCCCAATATCAGGAACTTATGGTTACTTGGCAGGA
The DNA here is from genome assembly GCF_050286925.1 of Caloranaerobacter longqiensis. Classification (NCBI taxonomy): domain Bacteria; kingdom Bacillati; phylum Bacillota; class Tissierellia; order Tissierellales; family Thermohalobacteraceae; genus Caloranaerobacter; species Caloranaerobacter longqiensis. The sequence goes on along the minus strand of NZ_JBFWFX010000010.1, from coordinate 3,867 downwards.
ATACTTGCTGGATTTATTCATTTATCTGTAGTAATGAATGTTGGATATCTTCACGGAGGAATTAATTTATATAATAACGGTTTTTCAAGTGGTATTGTTGCTACTATACTAGTACCAATTATTGATGCCTTCAAGAAGGAGGATTAATATGAAACATGAGATAAAAAGAATATCAAAAATTCTTGATGAGTTAATTACTTTCTGTTTTCTCCACGGTACTAACAACATGAATATATCCTTAGAAAATCATGAAGATTATTTTAAGATATATCTTGAAATTGATAATATAGATTGTAATGATGTTAGAGTTCAGCAGCTTAAAGAACTTTTAAACTACCCAAGACAATCAGAAGTAGAAGAGTATTATTGGGAATTAGCTGGTGAATGTGATAGTGATACAGAGCTTACACTTGTAGGAATGATGGTGGATAAAGCAGAAGTAAATTTTGATGGAACTTCTCTATCTATAACTTTATATAGGAATAAATAACAAAATCTTTAATTTGAATAAATTTAGGAATATTTTTCCTATATCCATAAACGGAAATTATATTTTAAATTAGTTTTGATTTAATAAGGTATATAAAAAAGAGGGATATTAAATCCCTCATATTTTTTTGCTTTTTACTCTTTCTATAAGGTCCTCTACCTTTTCTTTAATAATATCTCTTGTTTTTCTAAATTCTTCTATAGGGCCACCAGAAGGGTCTTCGAGCCCCCAATCCTCACTATGGTCACATGGTACATAAGGACATACTACACCACAACCCATAGTTATTAAAATATCTATTTTTTCAGGTATATCCGATAAAAGTTTAGGATAATGGTCACTCATATCAATTCCCACTTCTTCCATAACTTGAACTGCCTTAGGCTTAACTTCTGGATACTCTTCTGTTCCCGCTGAATATACCTCTAATACATCTTTACCTAAATGCTTTGCCCAGGCTTCTGCCATCTGTGAACGACAAGAATTATGAACACAAACAAAAGCAACTTTTTTCTTCACTAAAATTCCTCCTCAGATTATTATTGATATTTTACTACCAAGAATGTTTAAATAAATGTTTTGTCTTATTTGCTATTCTAACAAGCGTTAGCATAAGTGGTACTTCAACTAATACACCAACAACTGTTGCTAATGCTGCACCTGACTCTAGACCAAATAGTGATATTGCTACAGCTACTGCTAATTCAAAAAAGTTACTTGCACCTATCAAAGATGCTGGCGCAGCTATATTATGTGGTAATTTCCATGCCTTTGCCCATCCATATGCAATGAAAAATATAAAAAATGTTTGAATTATAAGTGGAATTGCTATAAGTCCTATATGGATTGGGTTATTAATAATTACTTCCCCTTGGAATGAAAAGATTATTATTAATGTTAGCAATAATCCTATAACAGTAATATTATCAAATTTTTTTAGAAACACATTTTCAAAATATTCCATACCTTTTCTTCTAATTATATACTTTCTAGATAGATAACCACCAGCTAATGGAATTACTACAAACAATATAACTGAAAGAATCAAAGTATCATATGGTACTGTTACATTACTAACTCCAAGTAAGAATGCTACTATAGGTGTAAAAGCAAATAATAAGATTATGTCATTTACTGCTACCTGAACTAATGTATAAGCTGGATCTCCTTTAGTTAGATGACTCCACACAAATACCATAGCAGTACATGGTGCCGCTCCTAATAAAACAGCTCCTGCTAAATATTCGGAAGCTAAATCTGGTTGTATTAATGATTTAAAAACAACTTTTAAGAAAAAACTTGCAATTAAATACATAGTAAATGGTTTAATAAGCCAGTTAGTTATACACGTTACAGTTAAACCCTTTGGTTTTTTAGTAGCTTTAATAATACTAGAAAAGTCTATCTTTAGCATCATTGGATAAATCATAAGCCAAATAAGTATGGCAACTGGTATTGAAACTTTGGCGTATTCAAACTTGCTTAGTACTTGTGGAAAAGCCGGAAATAATTGACCTATTGCTACACCTATTATTATACATAATGCTACCCATATGGTCAGATATTTCCCAAAGAAATCTAATCCTTCACTTTGCTTTTTTACTTGCTTAGACATACTGTACCTCCTTATATATATTCAAATGTATATATGCTTAAATTAACATATAACAAATTCATGAGTCAATATAATTTTTGTGGTAAATTAAGATATTAAAACCCATCACAATATCTTAATATAGCATTAGTCACAGATATGCTTAAATAAGCGTAATATATTACTACAAAATATATTTTTCAGGAGGGGTAATAATGGACATGAAAAAATATCCTTATTATGAACTTGCTAAAGCATATACTCCCTATCAGATAATGGGTAAAATATATTGTCCTGAAGAAGCATTAAAGAAAGGAACTATTTTCCCTGAACTATATATGCCGTATAAACCTGTCAAGAAGTAATAATTTGGAGGTGTTTTCTGTGGATTCAAAACAATTAGATATGCTAAAAGAAATAATGGAAATATGCTTTTGCTTAACTGATATAAACTTATACCTTGATACCCATCCAAATGATGAAAGAGCTGTAGCCCTTCACAATACTTTTTCAAAGAAATATAAAGAACTTACAAATATGTATAATATGAAATATGGACCTCTAACTAATTATGATTTAAGTAAATATCCATGGGAATATACAAAAAGCCCTTGGCCATGGGAAATAGAATATTGATAGGAGGTTAAGTTATGTGGATTTATGAAAAGAAACTACAATATCCAGTTAGAGTAGATACTTGCAATCCAACTCTTGCAGCTATGATATTAGAACAATTTGGAGGTCCAGATGGTGAACTTTCAGCAGGTATTAGATATTTAACCCAAAGATGGGCAATGCCTACTGATCAAGCAAAAGGTATTTTAACTGATATAGGAACTGAAGAGTTTGCACCACTATGCTATCAATGAAAAATTCATAGGTGGCAGCTTGCCACCCATTTTAATATCGTGATACTTCTTCCCCTTTATCGTTGTAGAGTATTCCTGTGTCCCCATCGTTGTTCCAGATATATTTTTTAGTCCACTTTAAATCACCTGTAGATTTACCACTCGCAATTGTAATTGTAGCTCCTGCTTTAAGAATGTACCCGTCTGGGAAATTAAAGATTTGATTTCCTTCCTCTGATACTAATTTCCAGCCAGTCATGTTTATATCTTTATCAGTAGTGTTCTGTATTGTAACTATCTCTTTGCTTAAATCTATATTCTTAATAATAACACTAGCATTAGTTTTAGTAACATTAGTATTAGCTGTGTTAGTTTCAGTAGTTTTTGAATCATTATTTGTATTTACACTATTTACACTTGATTTTGTTGAATCATCATTTGATTTTAAATCAACCTTGCAAGGTTCTTTATTGAATTTAATATTAACACCATCAGAAGTTGCAATTATAGTTCCTAATTCATCTGTTCTAAATACTTTTATTCCCATTTTATCTAGTCTTTTTAAAACCTCTTTATGAGGATGTCCATAATCATTATCTTTCCCAACTGATATGACTGCAAATTTAGGGTTAACTCTTTCTAAAAACTCATAATTCGTTGAAGTTCTGCCACCATGATGCCCAACTTTTAAAACATCTGCCTTTAAATCATAACCTAGCTTTATCATTTCTTCTTCTGAATCCTTTTCAGCATCGCCAGTGAAAATAAAAGAAGTGTTTTTATAAATTAATTTATTAACTATTGAATATTCGTTAGTTTCATCATACTTTTCAGAATTTGGAGCAATTATTGTAAACTTCAAGTCATCTGTATCTATGATACTCAATCCGCCTTTTGCTCGCGTAATTTTCAATCCTTTATTTTTTATTTCTTTT